>NZ_JBHTJT010000024.1:0-3859 GCF_042676185.1 Tropicimonas aquimaris
CCCGGATGTTCCATGACCTGCTGACCTAAGCAGCCAATTCTTCCCGACATAGGACGTTGTCGCTGACAATCGTTCTGGGTCTCTCGCGCCGGGCCATGATCGCCGTCAACTCCCGAGTGACCCGCAGCCCCGACAGCGACGTGTCCGCGACCAGCGCCAGGCATTCCCGGCTGAAGTCGTCCACGATGGCCAGCACGCGGAACCTGCGGCCGTCGGTGAAGGCATCCGAGACGAAGTCCAGGCTCCAGCGCTCATTTGGCCGCTCCGGCACAAGCATTGGCCTACGCGTCCCCAGAGCCCGTTTCCGACCGCCGCGCTTCTTCACTTGCAACCTCTCTTCCGCGTAGAGTCGCCTCAGTTTCTTCTGGTTCATCTGCCAGCCCTGCCGCTCCAGCATCACATGTACGCGCCGATAGCCGAACCGCCGCCGCTCGGCGGCGACAGCCTTCATCGCCTTGCGCAGATCAGCATCGTCCGGGCGTACGCTGCGATACCGCACGCTCGACCGATCAACGCCCAGAACAGAACACGCCCGCCGCTGGCTCACCTGATGCGCTTCGCACAGATGTGCCACGGCATCCCGCCTGGCTGCGGGCGTTACCACTTTCGCGAGGCGACATCCTTCAACATCGCGTTGTCCAGCATCTGCTCGGCCAAGAGCTTCTTCAGCTTCGCGTTCTCGTCTTCCAGCGCTTTCAACCTGCGGGCATCAGACACCTCAAGCCCGCCGAACTTCGCCTTCCATTTGATGGGATGGACGGCTCTCCCGCCCCCGGCACAGGATCGGGTTGCTGAAGACACAGGAGGGAAGAATGACCATCACGACCATCGGAATTGATCTTGCCAAGAACGTATTCGAGCTTTGTGGGCTGGATGATAGCGGGGAAATAAAGCTACGCCGACGTGTGCGGAGGGAGACACTTCTTCGGGCTGTCGCAGAGGTCCCGGCCTGTGTGATTGGTATCGAGGCTTGCACCGGCGCATTTTATTGGCAGCGCCAGTTCGAGGCGCTTGGCCATGAGGTCCGGATCATCGCGCCGCAGCACGTCAAGCCTTTTGGTCGGCGGCAGAAGAATGACCGCAACGATGCCGAGGCCATCGCGATTGCAGTCGTCCAGCCCCGCATGCGGTTCGTGCCGAAGAAAAGTGTCGCCCAGCAGGATGTGCAGACCCTGCATCGGGCGCGGCGGCGCATGGTCAATCACCGAACCGCATTGGTCAGTCAGATGCGTGGCATTTTGCTTGATCGTGGGATCGCCTTCGGGCAGTCGATCACGCGGGCTCGCGCCATGATCCCTCGGATCATCGAAGACGAGAGCAATGAGCTCACGAAGCTTTGCCGCGAGACCCTGTCATCCCTCCTGGCATTGATGGCCGAGATCGACATGCGGGTCCGGGAGTTCGACAGACGCATCGACCAAGTCTACCGGGAGAGTGAGGCCTGTCGCCGGGTGGGGAAGATACGTGGTGTAGGGCCGAAGACTGCCACTGCCGTCGTTGCCGCGATCGGGGATGGCCGCGACTTCGACAACGGTCGACACATGGCTGCCTGGCTGGGACTGGTCCCGCGCCAGCATTCCAGCGGAAACCGAACAGTCCTGATGGGGATCAGCAAACGTGGCGACCAGCATCTGCGAACTCTGCTGGTCCATGGCGCCCGCGCGGTCGTTCGAACTGCAGTCGGCAAGACGGATCGGTTCAGCCAATGGGTGAATGAGCTCCGGGAGCGCCGCGGGACGAACCGCGCCATCGTGGCCGTCGCCAACAAGAATGCGCGCATCATCTGGGCACTGCTGGCCAAGAATGAGGAATACCGTCCCGCAACCTGACGCGGAACGGTTCAAGGTGCAGGCGAGAGAGGAAATGACCCGACCGGACGGTCCCGGTGCATGGAGACCCTGGCTTTTATAAAGGCCTTTGAGGCCGACCATTTGTTGAGGGCCATGCTTCGCGGATTACCCATTTGGGCGCGCCGACATCGACCGGCGACGCCGGATAGATGTCAGCACCCGTCATCGATTGGAGGCCGCCTCGAAAAGCTTGCATAGGGAGAGCCGTCCATAGATGTAGAACGTCGCCGAGCTGATCCCGTGCTCGCGGCACACATCCGCCGTCGCCACTCCGCTCTCCTGCTGCTTCAGGATCGCGATGATCTGCTCTTCGCTGAACCGTGATCTCTTCATTCTGTCCGTCTCCTTCGTTGGGACGGACTCAACGTCAAACTGGAAGAGGAAATGGGTCTCAGGTCAATGCGAGACTTGAATATGTCTCTCAGAGACGGCCGCGATCTGATCTTTACTGATCCGCATGGCGCCGAGGTTTACAAAGACCCCTCGGTGTCGGTGCCGGGGCGAAGTGCTGGCCTTATAGAAAGGGAAGCCTTCCTAAAATACACGTCTCAGGCAGGCCTAATACCAATCTGGGTAATCGGTGGCGGCAAAGAGTTATTCTCCGAAAGGCAAGAAGAATTTGGCCAGCGGTGGTTCACCAGCATTTGGACGCTGGAGGCCGGTGTTTTTCAGCGGTGCTCTCTCGCTACCGAGGAGACACGCCGGCGTCATAGAGAGGGCTCTAACGAAGAACGCTGATGTTCGGCCTGGCTCTGAACAACCGCTCTTTTGCCTCCACCTGATGGTTTTTCACCTTCGGCGAACTTCCGGAATAAGCCCTTCCCGTAGGCACCCGGGGTTTCGCCGCGTGGTCCTGATGGTGTGTCCGCTTCCACGATTTGGTGGGATTAAGTTCGCACGTGCAGAGAAGGTCCGGAGTCCGCCCCTACTTAACGGAGTGCTGCGCATGCAAGGCGCTCGATTTTGCCATCGCAGTGAATGTCGGAGATGGTCGGTACACCACCATTTCGTCCGGTCCGAAGCAATCCGTGGGAGTTAGGCAGAGCAGCCATTTACCGAGGCTGTCCTGGACCTCAGGAATGGGTCGGCCGCGTCGGCCGAAACCTCGGCGCCATGGTCGGTCGAGACTGGCTCCACCTACCCCTCTTGGAGTCTCGGGCCGCGGAACTGGGCGCCACCAAGGCATAGTCCCTATCGCCAAGCTACCGGAGAAACCGAATATGGAAACGGCGCCACAAAACCTATTTCCGCTCCGGACATCCTGACCGAAACATTGCGTTACACTGGGTGCGACACATTGGCCAAGAAACCTGTTTCCGCGCTTGATCAGACGAACCCACTTCCTTATATTTCTGCACGTTATCAATTATTTACATAGAATCCTACCACCCCAGCCAGTGCTCTCAAAGAAAACTGAAAATAATCCCTATAAACAAGGGACACACCCCAAAGAAGACCTTCATCACCGGTATTTTGGACCACGATCTGGACCGCATTTTGGACCACATTGGGTTCGGACGTGGCACAGCAGTTGGTCTTCGGATCATGGCACCTCCTCGACCATCGATCTCGGCTACAATACCCGCAGGCAATCTCGTTTCCCGGAGAATCGTCGCCATGGGTCGCAACGCGATTTGGCCCCAAGGACCGAATCGAACGAGGTCCGCAGTGAGTGCCCAGGCGTAGCGGCTCTCCGATCGGTTCACTCGAAACGCGATTAGGCGGCCAACGCACCATTTGAAACGCCTCGCAATCGAGCATTCCCGGGCGCATGCATAGTGGAGCGTTCTACCTTGGTCAGGCGGTTGTGGCATTGAGCCTCTCAAGGGAATTCTCTCTCCTTTCTTCTCAGGCCCAGATCTGTTGACTCCCTCAGGGGCCGGCCCATGCGAAAAATGCCAATAGCGCGCGACGAGCAAACCATCGCGTCCTTCTGCTTTGCCGGAATTTTGTTGAAAAACTTTGCTTGTTTGGTGGTGTGACCGCTGATTCAATTTCTTCAGCGAAAT
>NZ_JBHTJT010000025.1:0-34238 GCF_042676185.1 Tropicimonas aquimaris
CCGATCTGGCGCCGCGCCTCCTTCCAACGAACGCGACACCCGGTGCGGCGGACATCACGATGGAAGACCTGGTCACGCTCCGCGCCGGCCTCGAGCGGACGTCCGGCTCTGCCTATGGGGAATGGGTCAGCTCATCGAACTGGGTCGCCAACGCGCTCTCCCGCCCCATGGTCGCGGAACCGGGCACGCGAATGCTGTACTCGACCGGGTCCACGCACGTTCTGGGCGCCGTGCTTGCCGAGGCCACGGGCCTGAGCCTTCTGGAACAGGCGCGCTCGCGCCTCGGGGCTCCCCTCGGCATCGAGATACCCGCCTGGACCCGAGATCCACAGGGGTACTTTTTGGGTGGGAACGAAATGGCGCTGCGGCCGACTGCTATGCTCAAGGTCGCAACGTTGCTTCGGGACGGAGGTGTCTTTGACGGCGAGCAGGTCATTCCGACAAGCTGGATCGAAGCCTCGACCAGACCGCACACCCGCTCGCCCTGGTCAGGCCTCTCCTACGGCTACGGGTGGTTCGTATCTCCGTCGGGGTATGTCCTCGGCCGCGGCTACGGCGGCCAGATCATCGCCGCTCACATGGGGCGCGACCTGGCTGTCGCGATCACCTCCGACCCGACGCAGCCCGCCCGGTCCGGTGGCTATTTCGGAGACCTGGTGCGCCTCCTCGACGGCCCAATTCTTGCGCTTTCCTGACGGGATCGGCGAGAGACCTCGACATTGTCGGAGATCCAGCCGATGCCGATCACGACAACGGGAGAACGCGGGTACCGTTCCGCCGCTTGACGACCGATATCAGTAGCTCTGCCGACCTACCGGACCTTAGCCGCAAGCGCGAAATCTCGACCGATGCGCGCGCAGCATTCGTAAGGAAGGGCGGGAAGTCGACCTTCGCTGCGGGTGCAAATCCTTCTTCTCGATGACGATAGAGCGGACATTCACACCATTGCGCCATCGTCGTAGGCGGGCCGCGCGCTGCTTTGCGCCGGGGGCTCAGCGCGCGGCCTCCCGCACCGCCAGCCGGGGCATTGGCTGCACGACTGCCACGGAGCCCAGTCGCTGCTGCACAACGAAAACCAAGCCGCGCTAATTTGCCGCGTGCGGCACGGCCTTCCACGCTGCCTTGTCGGGCCATGATCTGGTGGCTTTTTCGATTGAAGCCCGCGAGGTCGGCTTGATTTGGCTCTACTATTCTCGAAGCCCACGCTTCGTCCATGTCGATCGCGGGCCAGCATGTCGATACGCAGCGGCTTTCACGGTCAGGGCGATGATGCTCTCTGGCGTGGGCCCAGTGCGCGTTCACCGACCCTCTGCGCTGAACCGGATATCGAGCGACGAAGCCGATCGCATATCGTTGCGTGAGATCAAGGCCTAACCATTCAGGTTGCTATATGCTTCCGCAGGTCTACCAGCCCAGGGCCGAAGTTCTTGATGGATCATGGACCTTTCCAACGGTCGAGCCGGTCCAGTAGAGCGCAAGTATCTGAAAAGACGTCTTACGAGAGATAGTCTTGGCTTCTCGGGCGATCCGAAAGCCTTCAAATGCCCAGCCAGTTGGTGATCCAGCAACGCCGAGCGATACCCGAAACATCAGAAAGGGAACTCGTCATGAAACCGACCCGCAGGCAAATCGTCGCTTCGTTCACTGGCCTGACCGCAGCTGCTGTGGTCGGAGCGCGCCCCGAAGGAGCGCAGGCTCAGGCTGCTCAGGACCTGACCACCGATGAGGCGCGCGAGATCGGCAGGGAGGTCTTCCTCTGGGGCATGCACCCGGTCGCCCTCTATCACCTGCGCTACAACTTTGCGCAGAACGAACAAAGCCCGCTGAATTATGGCATCAACCGCCTGAACTGGAACAGGACGCCGCTCAAGGCGTTGCCCCGGATCGCGACCACGCCCAATGCGACCACGCTTTATGGCAACGCGATGCTCGATTTGTCGAAAGAGCCGGTGGTGATCACCACCCCGGACATCCGCGATCATTATTGGAGCCTGCAGTTCTACGACAATTATGCCCGCTGGTGGCACATGATCGGCAGCCAGTTCAATGCGCCGGGCCAAGTGCGGCGCCTGCTCATCGGGCCGAACTGGAGCGGGGAGTTTCCGGACGGGTTCGTCGGCGAAGAGATTGTCAAGTCAGGCTCGGACTTCGCGGGTATTCTCGGGCGCGTGGCGCTGACCGATGACACCCAAGAAGAGTTGGCAGTGGTCAATTCAATTCAGGACGGCTTCACCGTAATGTCGCTCAGCGACTGGATCGCGGCGGGCCGGACGGATGTACGCCCCGATGATGTTCTGGAGACAAAAGCCGACTATCCGACCTATCCCGGCATGGAGACCATCGTGGAACCGGCGCGTCTTGCAGGCGTTGATTTTCTGCGTTGGGTGGGTCTGGTGCTCGCCGACCCGACCTTCACGTTGCAAGAGGACGGGCATCAGGAAATTCTCGCCCTTGAGCGGTTCGCGCGTCTCGGGCTCAAGCGGGGAATGACCTTTGATCCGGAGACGCTTACCCCGGAGATTATTGCTGCCATCTCGGACGGGATCGAACAGGGCCGTGCCGATGCCCTTGCGGTTGCGGAGACGGGAACCGGCGTCATGCGGAACGGCTGGGATTTCACGAGTGACCTTGACTACAAGGACACGAACTGGCGGCAACGGGCCTACTACGGGTTGATCGCCGTGCTGGCGCCGGTGCCATCAAGGTCCCATATCGGCACGTTCTGCATGACGGATTCCAATGGAGACCGGTTGACCGGCGCGCACCGCTACACGCTCACCTTCGATTTGCAAGACATGCCACCGGTGACGGAGTTCTGGGAGATTCCCCTCTACGACAACGAAGGCTACTTCGTGGACAACCCGATCGACCGTTATTCGCTCAACAGCTACATGCTGGAACGCGGGAAGCTGCAAACCGAAGGCGGCAAGCTCGTCATCTATATTCAGACCGAGGAACCCGAGGATCCTTTGCAGCTGCAGAACTGGCTGCCTGCGCCGGAGGGAGACTTCCAGTTCACCGCCCGGTTCTACGGTCCTTATTCCTCGCTCATTGATGGCAGATACAACATGCCTGGCATCGTGCGTGTCGAATGATGTGTCGGATGAGACATCGAACGCCAGGAGGCGCCCCGGCGAGGTTGCGGATCGTGGGGGTCGCTCATTTCCGGGAAACCATCTGCTTTCCCATTGTAATGTAATGGAGGCTTCAACATGCGGAATTTCTATCGTGGCCTGCTCGCGTCTGCGCTGCTTGCAGTCGTTACTGTGACAAACGTCGTTCTTCCGGCGACCCGGTCCCTTGCAGAGACAGAGTTGACGCCGGAAGAAGCGCGAGCCCTGGCAAAGGACGCATGGCTCTTCGGAATGCCACTGGTGATGTTCGAGATCCAGGCCGACTTTCTGACCCATGTGACCAAGCCCGGAGCGGCCAAGGCGCCGGTCAACCAGTTTGTACACTACCGGCAGTTCATCGACGCCTCGAACCGGTCGATCGTCGGATTCAACGTCGACAACCTCTATTCACTGAGCTGGATCGACCTTTCGGACGAGCCTCTGGTGCTGTCCGTCCCAGCGATGGGGGACCGCTACTGGGTGATGCAGATCGTCGATGCCTGGAACGGGGTGCCGGCGGCTCCGGGATCACGCACGCACGATGGTGACAGGCCGCATGACTTCCTGATCGCGGGTCCGGACTGGGACGGGCCTGTTCCCGAGGGGTTGGAAGTGCTGCGCAGCCCGACCAACCTCGCCGGGATTGGCGGGCGCACGTATTGCTCCGGGGCCGAGGAATATGACCTCGTCAACGCCATTCAGGACAACTACACGCTGGCGCCGCTCTCGGCATGGGGGCGGCCCTATACGCCCCCGTCCGACGTCCCGCTCAAGGCGGGCGTGGATGGTGAGACGCTGGTCAACGATCAGGTGCTGGCGCTCAGCTCCGAGGAGTTCTTCAGCAACCTTAATCGACTTCTGGCGACCAATCCGCCCTACGCCGACGATGCGCCAATGTTGGAGAAACTGCGCCCGCTGGGAATCGAACCCGGCGCGCCGTTCTCGACTGCTGAGATGAGCGACGATCTGCGGACCGGGGTAGACGAAGGCGTCGCTGATGCGAAGGTCGCGCTGGCAGAGGAATCCCGACAACTTGGCAAGCTGGTCAACAACTGGGGCCTGACCTACGACATGGGGCGGTTCGGGACACGCTATGCTTATCGCGCGGCGTGGACATTTGTCGGTATCGGCGGAAACCTGATCGAGGACGCCTTTTATCCCCTGACGTTGCTGGACGCCGTCGGCAATCCATTGACCGGCGAGCACGCATATACCCTGACCTTCGCCGAAGGGGCCTGGCCCCCAGCGGCCGCCTTCTGGTCCATGACGATGTACGATCTCGAAGGGTATCTGGTGGACAACCCTCTGAATCGATACGCGATCGGGGATCGAAGCGGGATGACGCCCAACCCGGACGGATCGCTGACCATATTCATTCAGGCCGAAACGCCGGGAGACGAGAAGGAGGCCAACTGGCTTCCTGCCCCCGGCAAAGGACCATTCAAATTGGCGCTGAGGCTGTACGTCCCGGGCGAAGCGGTCCTGAACGAAAGCTGGGTGCCGCCAGCCGTACAGTTGGCCAACTAAAGGAGGAATGGAAATGCGTATTTTCCTGACACTGGCTTTTGCGATGGCAGCAGTCATCGCCCCGATGCACGCGACGGCCCAGAGCGACGCGGTCAATGAATACCTCAGGCGTCTGCCCTACCAGGAGACGTTCAACTACATGATGAGCCAGACAGGCGGCGATCCGGCGAAACTCAATGCATGGGCGGCCGGCGCCGAGCCTGTTATTTTCAAGGCCGGGGAAGATATGGTTGTTCGCATGAACAACGATACGTTCTACAAGCAGGCCTATGCGGATCTGTCCCAAGGACCGGTCGTTCTGACCTCGGAAAATGCCGATCCTGATCGCTTCAGTTCGTTCCAGCTGATGGATGACCGCAATGTCAATTTCCGTAATATCATTCGGCCCGAGGGCAGCTACGTGCTCTATTATGGTGAAAGGCCGGAAGCTGCCGAGGGGGAGTTGATCGAAGCCCCGTCGAAACTTGTTCCTGTCGTGGTTCGGATCGAAGTCAAAGACCCGCACGACCCGGAGGACGTCGCCAGGGCAGAGGCAGTGCACAGGGGTATCGGGATCTCCGGGCCGGAGATTTCGTCGATAGAGTCGCTCGACCTGCTGAGTGAATTCGACGAGCAGACGGTCGAGACAGCCGAAGCCCAAATGGACGAGGTGATGAAGACCGTACCCTTCCGGGACATGGTCGCCGGTCCCGGTGACGTCCCAGACAAAGTGTCCTACCTGCTGTTAGCCGCCAGCGCCAAGCATGCATGGGGTGGTCCGGTGCCGTCTCACAGCGCCTATGAAGCCTTTTTCTCCGACGAGAATGGTGACCCGCTGGTTGGAGCGAATGGCCCCTACACGATCAAGACGGCCGAGCCGCCGGTGGACGCCTTTTGGTCCGTCACGGTCTATGAAACGTCAACGGGCCGGTTCTTCGACAATCCGGACGATCGCTACCATATCAACAACACCATGGCAGATAAGAACGGCGATGGTACGGTCACGTTTCTGTTCAAGACAAAGTGCACGGAAGCGGACATCAATTGTCTCTATGTGCCCGAAGTAGCATTCGACATTTCCGCTCGATATTACCTGCCGGGCGAAGCGATCCAGACCGGTGAATGGACGATGCCGAAGCCGAGGACGATCAAGTAAGCGGGGCAGAATCCGTTACAAAGATGTAAGTCGCTATAATATCAGGCGTTCAATCGATAAAAATGGGGTGGATGCCGCTCTCTCATGATGTCACCGCGATGTGCCAACCTTGCGCTGTCGAAGAACAAGCTGAAGGCGCGGGCATCCATGGGCAAAGCCATGACAACGCCATTACCACTGTATGAATGTAGGGGCGACTTGTGCTGAACGGCGCGATCGAAATCCGCGGCTCCCTCGGAGAAATCTGCGCCACCCATGTCTCGCTCGCGACCACGATCCTTTGCTGCGGACCATGGTGCCGCTGGTCGCACGCGGTACCGTCGATTTGAACGCGTTGGCGTCGCTCGCCCTGTGAAAACTCTGCGCGGCGTACGAATGACCAGTACGGTCAAGCTGCGCTGCAGCGTTAATCAAGGAAGCGAGCGGCTGCTTTGGGCCGTTCGCATCGGTCGGAAACCTTGCTGCGCGTGCGAAGTGCCGCTCCCGGCCAACGGCCGCAAAGCGCAGTCATCGGACCTGTCGGCCCGAGCACACAGACACCGAGCGGCCATGTCGCCAGCAAGTCTGCTTTGCCGACTGTGCGGTCATTCTCGGCAGTGCAGAAATCCCCGCCTTCCTCGCCTTGTATCCTGCATGGCAATCAAGGACCGGACGTTCGCCGCGCTACGCATCAAAGGCAAGTCAGCGGACGAAACAGTCATTCACCTCGGACGCGACGGCTAGCGATTGCAAGCGATCTAACCACAGTCTTGGTAGTTCGAGCCCATGCAAGTTTTTGCGAGGTCTTTGGCTTTCACAATTTCGCCCGGCTCCATTGAATACTCCAGCCACTCGACAGCTCCGCCAGCACGGTCTTCGCCGTTTTGACTGGCAATAGAAAACCACATGTGAGCCGCAACGGAATTCTTCTCGGTACCCCGTCCATCCCGGTACATAACACCCAGTTGATATTGCGCAGGCGCATAGCCCTGTAAGGCGGCAAGATGGTAAAGATGAACCGCACCTGCCAAATCCATGGGAAGGTACTTACCTTTTTCGACCAGATCGCCGAGGTAGTACTGAGCCTTGGCAAACCCTTTGTCAGCGGCCAAGCGGTACAAGCGTACTGCTTCGGCGGCGTTTCTTGGAACACCCCATCCATTATAGTAGAGGGTGCCGAGTGCTGTTTGCGCTTCTGCATCGCCTTGCCGCGCCAAAGGCCACCAGATCCCCATGGCCAGCGCATAGTCGCCCGTCTTCGCTGCCTCCAAACCTTCATCGAAACTATGGTCTGCATTCCCGACTGGCAGTCCGGGAACGGTAACCGGGGCGGACGGTGTCATTCCCTCGATGATCGGTTTGCCTTCGTGATCTGCAAAACCCCAACAAAGGACCTCGCCTTCTACAACAGCGCAACCGAAGTTCGGACCAATCGCTACCCTCGTCGCGCCGATCAATCCTTCTATTGGAGTTGGCGGTTGCAACATTTCGCTGGTATCGGAAAAAAGTGGCGCTCCCCAGCAAATGACCTGGTCTCCTGCAACAGCGCAAGCGTTGAAGTAGGTCGCATCAATATCCATTGCGTTTGTGATACCGTCCACTTCGCCGATCCCTACCGGTCCCTCACTGATCCGAGGGGTATCCGTGCCCAGTTGCCCCATGATGTTGGAACCCCAGCATGTTACCTCGCCATTGACCAAAGAGCGTATCCCGCAAGCGAAGTTTCTTCCGTTTGCGATCTGGTTCATGCTTCCGAAGTAATCCTCATCCATTAGTATGGGCTCGGGAGATTCATAGATAAACGGTTTCCCCGGCATTGTAGGATTGTCCGAACCCCAGCAGACAAGCCATCCTGTGTTGAATGTTGCACAGGTGTTGTTAACGCCCGCGGAAATCCACTGAACTCCTTCGGTGTAAGGCACTTTTGTCGGTTCCGAAACCGGGTCTGTGTGACCACAGCCCACCTCTCCACAGGTATTCTCGCCCCAGCACCAAACATCTAAGGACTCAGGAATTGCGCAAATATGGCTGTAGCCCATGTCTACTGAACGGACCTTAGACAAACCTTCAACTTGAAACGGCACTTTCGAGACAATTTCCTCCCCAGCGCGGTGAGACCTCTGAAAGTCATAACCCCAGCACCAGAGACTTCCTTGCTTGTCGATGGCGCAAGCTCCAAACCTTCCTGCTGCAATGCTAACTGCCGGCGGCAAGTCAGGCACATGATATGCTGTGAATGGTATATTGAATTCGCTCCCAGCAATCTGACCGAAACAATAGACTTCACCGGAGTCGTACAGTGCGCAGCCGTGCCAATCTGATACAGCGACATCTACGGCTTCTGATGCAAGAACTGTGCCCCCGGAAAAAATCAACGGAATGATCAGCATTTTCCGCATGGTTTTTCCTCCCCGTTGGCCCGTTTCAAATGTGGACACAAACTTCTGCGAGCGCTTTGATTTCAATCAACCCATTTGAGTTGCAGCCGAACGCCTAAGTTCAATCAAGACTGTCATTGACAAAGTAGACTGACCGCTTCGGGCTCATCACCGCGGTTCGCCGCGCCGACCCTGAATGTCGGCTTCCGGTTCGACAGGTTACGCTGCACCTGCAAAGGTTTCGGGCGCTACGAGTGTCGGCAATGCGCAGCAAGCAGACATAACGCCGCCGGCAGGCCACCGCCGTGCCGGAACCAAATATCGCGGTCGCAAACGGCGACGTTGGGGACAAACTGAAAGCGAACCGGAACTCTCGCAACGAGAAAGCCTCGCGCTCTCCGAAGGGCTCTGACGGCGGCCACCCGGAGTATGGCTTGACGTAGGTCGTAGCCATCTGAAGGATGTTGCGGAGTGCGGGGAACATCATGGACAACGAAGCATTCTCGATCGGAATTGAAGAGGAATACCTGCTGGTGGACCCCAAGACGCGCGCTCTATACGCGCGGCCGCCGCAAGAGTTCATGGCAAAATGCCAGAACCTCCTTGGACCTAAGGTGGTTCTTGAATTCCTGCAAAGCCAGGTCGAAATCGGCACGAACGTCTGCGGAACGATCGCCGAGGCACGTGAGGATCTTGGTCACCTTAGGGAGACCGTTGCCCAATGCGCCAAGGATTTCGGCATGCGCATGATCGCCGCCTCGACCCATCCCTGGGCACACTGGAGCGAGCAGGAACCGGTCGATATGGAGCGCTACCGGATCCTTGGTGCGGAACACCGAACGCTGGCCCGCCGTATGGCGATCTGCGGAATGCACGTACACGCCGGCATCAACGACAAGAATCTCAGGGTCGACCTAATGAGCCAGGTCACCTATTTCATGCCGCACCTGCTGGCTCTCAGCACGTCTTCCCCGTTCTGGGAAGGGCACGACACTGGCCTGAAGTCGTTTCGCCCCATCATCATTGGTGACCTGCCTAGGTCGGGATTCCCCGAGGTGTTCGACAGTTGGAGCGACTGGACCGAAATGCTGGACGACCTGGCGGCCACCGGAATGGTCACGGATCCATCGAAGATCTGGTGGGACATCCGACCTTCCGGCAAGCATCCGACGTTGGAGATCCGCATTTGCGATATCTGCACGCATATCGAAGACGGACTGACAATCGCCGCGCTTTACCAGTCGATCCTCGCCTACCTGTTTCATCTGCGGCGAAGCAACGAACGCCGTCGCACCTATCGCCGCATCCTGCTCGCTGAAAACAAGTGGCGTGCCATGCGTTACGGCGTCGAGGCCGAAATGGCGGACTTCGGCAAGCGAAAGCTGCTGGCATTCGCCGACCTGACGGACGAACTGGTGGAAATCTTGCGGCCATTCGCCGAAGACCTCGGATGCATCAAGGAAGTCGAGCACGCCAAGACAATTGCGCGTCGTGGCACCAGTTCTGACGAACAACTGCGTATCTTCCAAGCGGCGCTGGCGGGCGGCGCGTCTGAGCACGACGCGCAGGTCGCCGTTGTGGATTGGCTCATCGAGGAGAGCGCCAGGACGAGTGAATGACCGCCCGCCCCCTCCCACAGCGTCGGCATTGTGCGCAACCGTCCGACCCCTTACGTCGAGTGCATGGAGCCGTGTGGTAACGCGGACGAACGGAAAACGGCAGGTCAGTAGTAGCATGAACGTACCGACCATCATGGAGGATGCGCATCGCCCTGATCACGGGGCGGGCAATTTGCATCCACATCTGCAGGCTTTCCTTGCCGCCGCCGACAAGTCCACGCTCGCCGTCGACCGCTTCCTGTCCGGGATTTCGTCGCCGCTCATTGAACCGGGTGCATTGACGTTCCTATGGCGCGGCGACGCGCATTCGGTCGAGATCCTGCGTTGGATCAATGCCGGAGTGGACAGGCAGCGCTTTCAGCGCCTTCCTGGCAGCGACCTGTGGTTCCTCAGGCTCCCGGTCAAGGACGGAGGACGGTTCGAGTATAAGCTGAATGTGGTAGGCGACCATGGCGAGGCCTGGATTCTTGATCCGGCAAATCAGCATCGCGCCGGCGATCCATTCGGCGAGAACTCCGTCGCAATGACATTCGGTTATGCCCGACCGGAATGGAGCCTGAACCGCGGCGCCCCGCGCGGACACATGGAGGAGATCACCGTCGATAGCGCGGTGTTCGAGCATGCCCGCAACGAGCGGATTTATCTGCCCAACACTTACGATAATGGTCGTGACTTTCCGTTGGTCGTGATCCACGACGGCGGTGATTATGACGAATACGCGGACCTTTCCACGTCGCTGGACAATCTGATCGATGCCGGCGACATCCCGCCTCTCGTCGCGGTTCTGATACAGGCCGATGACAGGATGAGTGAGTACCCGCAGGGCCGGCGCCATGCGCGCTATGTCGTGGGCGAGCTCTTGCCGGCGGTGACCAACCGGTATTCGATCTCGACGAGGGTGCAGGATCGCGTGCTACTTGGCGCAAGTCTTGGTGCGGTCGCATCACTGGCGACGGCGTTTCGGTTCCGCGGGGTGTTCGGTGGCCTGATCCTCAAATCCGGATCCTTTGTGCTGGACCCAGAGAAGCTGCGGCAACGTTCGAATCCGGTGTTCCATCGGGTTGCCCGCCTGGTGGAGGTCGTTCGCCGAGCGCCGGCGCCCGAGGCCACGAGGGCCTTTGTCTCAACCGGTGAACTGGAGGGGTTGGCCGGGGAAAACAAGGCTTTGGCCGAACTTCTCGCGGATCGAGGCATTGATGTCTTGTTCCAAAGCTCGTGGGACGGCCATCATTGGCACAACTGGCGGGATCAGCTGCGGGACGCCTTGATGTGGGTCCTGCCGCGGCAGCCAAGAGAGTAATCGGCGTTCGATACGCGTGCGGCGCCGGAATGATTGGGGGGATATTTCCATGGCCAGAAGCACCAAGAACATCGGGCTATCGCTGGGCGCCGACATCTGTTGGCCCATTGCCTATGAAAGCCTTTTCGAGGCGCTGACCCGCGACGGGCTGAAGTTTGGCAAGAACACCTACGACTTCGCCGTGGAACGGGTGACGATCGAACCCTTCAGCCTTCACCAGCCGGTGAAATACGACGTGGTAATCGACCGGCTGACACATTGGTATTCGACCAGCCGCGAATGGATCAAGAAGGCCATCCTGATGGATGAGCTCTACGTCTACAATAACCCCTGGTCACTTCAGTCGAACGAAAAACACACCAGCTATGCCGCGATGCTGCGGCTCGGCCTGCCGGTGCCCGAAACATGGATGCTGCCGCCCAAGGCCTATGACCCGTCGGACGACCTCGAAGCGACCCTGGTCAAGTATGCGCGGATGTTCAACCTCGACGAGATCGGCGACAAGATCGGCTATCCGTTCTTCATGAAGCCCTACCACGGTGGTGGATGGAAGGGCGTGACCAAGATCGACAATGCGCAGGAACTGCACCGCGCCTACGATGCCAGCGGCACCGAGATCATGAACTTGCAGGCGGCGGTGCTGCCGCATGATTACTTCGTCCGAAATGTCGGGCTAGGTCCACAGGTCCGGCACGTGAACTATGACCCCGGCGCACCCTTGCACGACCGCTATCGCCAGGACATCGAATTCCTGGACGCGGAAGACCAGCAGACGCTCAAGGATATGACGCTGACGATTAACGCCTTCTTTGGCTGGGATTTCAACTCCTGCGAGGCGCTACGTCAGAACGGAAACTGGCACCCGATCGACTTTGCCAACGCCTGCCCCGACAGCCAGGTCACGTCGCTGCATTACCATTTCCCGTGGCTGATCAAGGCCAACCTGCGCTGGTCACTGTTCTGCGCGGCAACAGACCGTCCGATGCGCAAGAACATGGACTGGTCGCCGTTCTATAAGATTGCCAACAGCGACCGGTCCCCGCGTGAAAAACTGACCGAATATGCCAAAATCGCCCACAAACGGTTCGAGACGGAGAAGTTTCGGCGCTTCTGCAAGAACCAGCTGAAGGACCTGGACGAGCTCGCCTACGACTTCTTCGGATCGGAAAAGCTGCACGACGCAATCCGGCAGAAGGTCGAGGCGCTTTTTCCCCGGCATGAGCACGAGGAATTCACGCAGCTCTTCTGGGACAGGATCCAGCTGTGGCGCGAGCAGGAAGGAAAATACGGTGACAAAGACGGTTTCTAGATGGCGGTCGGACAGGCTCCATCGCGACATCTCGTTGGTCCGCTGGGGCACGTTCGGTCAGCCTGTGCTGCTATTTCCCACCGCGGGCGGCGATGCTGAAGAGATAGAGAGGATGCATGTCATCCGTGTGCTGGATCCCCTCATCTCGGCCGGGCGCATCAAGGTCTACTCCTGCGACAGCGTCGCCGGCGCCGCGCTCGCGTCCAACGAAGGGTCGGTTGAACATCGCTGCTGGATCCTTAACCAGTTCCACGAATACGTCGCATACGAGGTGATCCCGGCGATCCGGACGGACTGCCGCGACGGCGGCATCGAAGTGGTCGCCGCCGGCGCCTCAATCGGTGCGTTCAACGCCGTGGCTGTTACGTGCCGGTATCCACATCTGTTCAGTACGGCGCTCGGCATGAGCGGAACCTATGATCTCGAACGGCTGATGGGGTTCCAGGGCAATCAGGACTACTATTTTTCCTCGCCGCTGTCCTTTGTGCCCGGGATGGAGGGCCCGGCGCTCGACACGCTGCGGAGCAGGTTCATCGTCATGCCCGTTGGCCAGGGTCGGTGGGAAGATCCGTCTGAGAGCTGGCGGATGGCCGGTGTCCTCGGCGCAAAGGGCGTGCCAAATCGCGTCGACCCCTGGGCCGCGAACTACGATCACGACTGGCCGACATGGCGCGAGATGCTGCCGCTCTACCTCGACGATCTTGTCGCCTGACTTGGGAGCATCGTCTTGAACATCATCTTCATCGAACCAGCTTTCCCGGCCAACCAACGAGAGTTCGTGCGTGCGCTTTCGGCAATCGGAGCAAACATCTACGGCATCGGCGAGCGGCCGCTGGAGTGGTTGGATGCGGAGACGCGGGCAAGGCTGACGCATTACCAGCAGATCGAGTCAGTGACAAACGAGGGCGCCCTTGAGTGGGCCACGCGGGACGCGCAGTCGAGAGTGTGGATCGACCGAATGGAAGCGACGGTCGAGGCCCATACCCTGCCGGTGGCCCGCGTCAGGGAACGCTGCAGTATTCCTGGGGTGTCCGCGCGAACGACCTACTTATGTCGCGACAAGGTTGCCATGAAAGAAGTGCTGCGAGCTGCCGGCATTCCGGTTGCTGTGTCGGGTGGCATTTCGAGCCTTTCCGAAGCCTGGGATTTCGCTGAAGCGGTCGGCTACCCCCTGATCATCAAGCCACGGGATTCCGCTGGAGCTGCAGGCACTTACCGGGCCAATAATGCTGCGGAGCTGGATCGAGCGGCCCACGCGGCCGGCGTCGCCGATGGGACCCCGGCGGCAATTGAAGAATACATCGAAGGCCACGAAGGAATTTATGACACCGTGACCGTCCAGGGCGACGTCCGGCACGATTTTATTGGCCACTACTATCCTGGCGTTCTCGAGGCGATGCGCACGCGCTGGATTTCGCCTCAGCTGATTTCCACCAACGCGGTCGAGGCGGACAGATATGCCGAGCTGCGTGATATGGGACGGCGCGTGATAGGCGCGCTCGGGATCACGACGGCCCCGACCCACATGGAGTGGTTCTTTGGACCGAAAGGGCTCAAGTTCTCCGAGATCGGCTGCCGCCCGCCTGGTGTCGGGCAGTGGGACAGCTATTGTGCGGGCAACGAATACGATCTCTATCGCGAATGGGCGTTGGCCGTGTGTCACCACACGAGCGACGCCCGTCCATCACGCCGTTATGCCTGTGGCATCATCGCCCTGAGGCCAGAATGCGACGGACACATCACTGGCTACGAGGGCACCGAGACGATCTTTGGCAAGTACGGAAACTTGGTCGTCGGCCAGCACTTTCCTCCGCCCGACACTCCGACGCAACAGGTTGAGGCGGGATACATGGCCAACGCTTGGATGCGCGTTCGGCATGAAGACCATGATACTTTGCACGCAATCCTGAACGAAATCGGCGAGACAATTCGCGTTCGCGCACGATAGACCGCGATGTGCATCTGGAACGCCTCGTTCGAGATGCCATGGACCTGGCACCGTAACAAATGATCCTGCCGGGGCAAACCCAGCTCCAACTCGGGACCGGACCCCACTCGCAGAACGAAAGGCGCTCGGGAAGATCTATACCGGGGGGGGGGGAGGGTCAGAAACTATTTTGGATGCCATAGGGACCAGCGGGGGAGGCTTCTCTTTCTCGGAGCGGAAATTGAATCCAAAAGGCCAGCTTGTAGCGATCAGAAGTCGGCTTTGCCGAGCTTGTGTTGAAAAACTCCACTTGAGCGATGGCTTGGCTGCTGAGTCACTTCTCCTGAGGCGTGGTAGAGCTGGCGATGATGGGGACGTGGCAGGCTGCACAGGGCGCGCTGTTCTGCGAGTTCACGATAGAAGACCATATCCCGGCGGATCATATGCTCAGGGGCATCGACCGTTTCGTCGATTTCGGAGACATGCGCCACCATCTCGCGCCATTCTACAGCACGACGGGGCGGCCACCCGGACACGCTGGCCGCGGATACTGCCTACGGCACGGCTGAAATGCTCGGCTGGCTCGTCGACGACCAGGACATCGAACCGCATATCCCGGTCTTCGACAAATCCGAGCGCAAGGACGGTGCGTATCCGGCCACCAACTTCGCCTACGATGCAGTGGCAGACGAACACCGCTGCCCCGGAGGCCACGCGCTGAAGCCCTACTGGCGGGACATCTCGAAAGGGCGTCCGGAGTTCGGAAAGGACGGCTTCAAGAAATACTTCGCCCGGAAACACGATTGCGCCGCCTGCGCCCTGAAACCCCGATGCACACCCAATCAGGCAACGCGCAAAATCTCCAGGTCGAGACACGAGCACGCACGCCAGAAGGCGCGAGAGATCGCCAAGACCGACGTCTATGTCGCGTCGGGCTATGCCTGGAAGAAGGTCGAGATGCTACTCGCCCACTTGAAGCGCATCCTCGGCCTCGACCGCCTTCGCCTCAGAGGACCGAACGGCGCCACGGACGAGTTCCACATCGCCGCAACCGTCCAGAACCTTCGCAAACTCGCCAAGCTGAGACCTTCACTGGCGTGAGGCATCAGCACGAACGCTCCGCCTCATCCGGCCGGCCGGAAATCCGGGGCGAGTTTTTCAACACAATCCGCAGTCTTCTTCCTTTGGCGCCGTCGCTCCTGCGATCGGACTTGATTGTACGGCAAGTTTGCAGACGGCGCCGGCATTCGGGCTTTTTGCTTGAAGGTCCACCTTGCGAGAGTTGGAAGTAGGATCTCGTCTCTAACCGCCTTCTACCCGGGGACTTGCCGAAACACCTTCGGATCGAAGCTGGCTGCGGCGAGCAACCCGCCCCAAAGCGCGCCAGGAATTCCTGTGCTCACAACGTCCAGACCAGCCAGGAACAGGCCCGGCACTGGCGTTCTAGTTTGCAACGCTCCGCTCATGACGCGCTCGGGCGTGATGTCCAGTCCTTAGAATGCGCCCCCGGCGATGCTTTGTGATCGCGTTGGTCGTGAGTTGTGTCGAGAGACGTCGGAACACGACAAGTCCGGCCAGGTCCGGCAAGAATGCTTCGAACTGCGTAAACATCGCTTTCTCGACCCGGTCCTTGAACGACCGGTAGTCATCGTCGCGTGCGCTCAGCTTCATGTCGGCCTGTTTCTACCCCACCGTCCAGTCGGTCCAGGCCATGATTTCGCCGGCTTCAGCACCTTCGACGGGTTCGTTCCTGACATCACGATGCAGCCGTCCGAATTCTGCGGGCTCAAACTCTTGTGGAACTGGGTATTCATTCTTGCGGAACGTCCCTTGGTCGGCGCGACGGTGGTTGCTGCGCTATCCTGGTCACTCGGTTCGAGGACCATACAGTTGCCGTCCCGATTCGTGCCCAGAGTCTTGCTGGCGTTCACCCTGAGGCTTGCCGTGGCCCTTCGAAATGTACGATCTCAACCGATCCACATGCTCGTCGTTCAGTCAGAGATATCAATCGGCGTCATCACGCCTTCGCGATGGATGGCGTCCCAATCCCAGGCGATTCCGATCCCCGGTTCCGGCGAGGGCCGTGCCAGCCCGCCTTCGATGGTCATCCCTTCGGGGGCGATGAAGTCGAGCTGCGGGATGTACTCGAGCCAGCGCGCGTTCTCCACGGCGCAGACCAGGCTGACGTGCAGCTCCATCAGGAAATGCGGGCAGATCGGGACGTTGTAGGCCTCGGCCAGGTGGGCGATCTTCAGCCAGGGCGTGATGCCGCCCACGCGCGCGACATCCGCCTGCACGATGCTGGCGCCGCCGGCCTCGAGATATTCCTTGAACTGGGAGAGCGAGTACATGCTCTCGCCCACCGCAACCGGCACCGATGTCCGCGCGGCCAGATTGGCATGGGCGGTGACATTGTCGGCCGGAAGAGGTTCCTCGAACCAGGCGATGCCCGCCTCCTCCAGGACCCGGGACCGCCGGATCGCTTCCGGCAGGGTGAAGCTCTGGTTGGCGTCGACCATGATCTCGTAGCCGGGTCCCACAGCCTCTCGCAGCGCCATCAGCCGGGCGCGATCTTCTGACAGATGCGGCTTGCCGATCTTGATCTTGGAGCCGAGAAAACCGCGCGCCTGAACCGCGAGAGCGTCCTCGATGAGCGCCTCCGGCTGGATGTGAAGCCAGCCGCCCTCGGTGGAGTAGAGCGGAATGGTCTCGCGCGCGCCACCTGCCATGAGCCACAGCGGCAACCCCGCGCGCCGGCATCTGAGATCCCAGAGCGCCATGTCCACGGCCGCCATCGACAGCGACGTGATCGCTCCGACGGCGGTCGCATGGGTGGCAAAGAGCATGTCGTGCCAGATCCCCTGGATCGCCTCCGCATCCCGCCCGATCAGCAACGGCACGAGGGTGCGCTCCAACAGCTTGATCACGGACGGGCCACCCGTGCCGATCGTGTAGGTATAGCCGGTCCCCACGGCACCGTCCGCATCCGTGATGCGGACCATCGGCGTTTCCTGGCTCTGGAAGGACTGGATGGCGTCCGTACGAAGCACCTTGGGCTTCAGATCCACCATGAAGATCTCGACGCGCTCGATCCGGGCCATTTCTCATATCCCAATTGTTATGGCACCACCGGCGATCCGCCGGCGTCGTTCGTTGGTCTCAACTCGGTAACATTGATCCACGGCAGGCTTTCACGCCGCCGGTCAGCTCTCGGCGCTACCTGCAAGGCTGGTGGCGGTGCTCCGCTCGCTCGTGTCCAGCGCGTTGACCGGATAGCGCGGCGCCTCGCCCCTGGCGAAGCGAACGGCCTCCTCGGCGACCTTGCGTTTGAGCTCCTGCGCGGATTCCTCCGAGTACCAGCCCATGTGCGGCGTCACGATGCAGTTGTCGAAGCGCAGCAGCGGCGAACTTGCCGCGAGCGGTTCGGATTCGACCACGTCGATGCCCGCCCCGCCCAGCTTGCCGGAGGCAAGCGCCTCGGCGAGCGCCTCCTCGTCGATGATGCCGCCGCGGGCCGTGTTGATCAGGATCGCGCCGGTCTTCATCCGCGCGATAGCGTCCCGATCGAGGATGCCGCGGGTTTCGTTCGACAGCGGGCAATGGACGGAGATCACGTCGGCCTCGCGCAGCAACTCGTCGAAGTCGACCTCGTCGGTTCCCGGAAGCTGGCGGCACACCCCCGGCTTGTACGGATCGCAGAGCACCACGCGGCAGCCCAGCGCGGAGGCCTTCTCGGCGAAAAGCCGTCCGATCCGCCCGACCCCGAGGACGCCGACCGTCATGTCCTTGACCCTGCGAACGGGGATCGTGAGCCGGTAGTCCCACTCCCCCCGGTGCGCGGCCGCCGAGATCATCGGGATCTTGCGCACGAGGGCGAGCATCAGCCCGAGCGCATGGTCGGAGACCTCGTACATCCCGTAGTCCGGTACATTGCAGACCTGTACGCCGTGGCGCGTCGCGGCCTCGAGATCGACGGTATCAACGCCCACGCCGTAGCGCACGATGATCCCGAGCGACGGCCTGAGCGCCGCCAGCACCCGGTCGGTGAACGGACCGTACTGCGTGAGAATGGCGTTGGCCCCCTCGCACTGGGCGATCAGGTCGTTCTCGCTTCGGCAGGCGTAGTGCTCGAACCCGAGTCCGGCGTCGGAGAGGACCTTCTGCTCGATGCTCATCGACTCGTGGTCGCAATCGGAGACTACAATCTTCATCAGACCTTCTTTCAGTTGCTTTGTATCGGGGTCAGCGGCCGAGGTAGCCGCCGTCCACCGGAAGGATTGCGCCGTTCACGTAGTCCGACGCTCCGGAGGCAAGGAACAGCAGCGGGCCCTTCATGTCCTCGGCCGTGCCCCAGCGGTGCGCCGGGATGCGTGCGGAGATCTCTGCATTGCGCCCGGCGTCGGCGAGCAGGGCGCTGTTCATGTCGGTCGCCATGTAGCCCGGGGCGATCGCGTTCACGCAGATCCCGCGTCCTGCCCATTCGTTGGCCAGCGCCTTGGTGAGCTGGGCGATGCCGCCCTTGCTCGCCGCGTAGGCCGGCACGGTCAGTCCGCCGAAAAAGCTGAGGAGCGAGGCGACGTTGATGATCTTGCCGCCGCCCTGCGGCAGCATCACCCTCGCCGCGCGCTGGCAAAGATCGAACACGGCGGTCAGGTTCACCTCCAGCACGCCGGACCAGTCCTCGAGCGGGAAATCCTCGCTCTTGTGGCGGCGCTGGACGCCCGCGGCGGTGACCAGGACGTCCAGCCGCCCACCCAGAAGCGCAAGCGCTTCGTCGAAGCCCCGACCCCGCGCAATGGCGTGAGAGAGGTCCACGACGAGCCCGTGACAGGCCAGCCCCCGCTCCCGGAACGCACCCGCCACGTTGTGCACGCTGTCGCCGGACCCGAAGATCACCACTTCCGCGCCTGCTTCGAGCAGGGCTTCCGCCATGCCCTTGCCAAGGCCGCGCGTCCCACCGGTCACGATCGCCTTCCGGCCCTCGAGGTCGAACATGTTCATCGCCGCAAACCCCTCTTCCGTCACGCCTGGCAGTCCACGAGCACCTTGACGGCGTTCACGTCCGGATCGGCGATCATGTCGAAGACGCTTGCGGATCCCGAGAGCGGCACCTTCTGGGTGATCACCTTCTCCAGATCCGACGCGAGCGTTTCGGCATAGGCCACCGACATCCCGAATTCGCGCAGCGTGTAGACGCGGGAGCCGACCAGAATCTGCTCCTTGAAGTTCATGTCGCGCAGGTCCACCGCCCGCGGTTCCTTGTGGATCCCGGTCATGCAGATCGTGCCGCCGACGCGGGCGATCTTCGTCATCTCCGCCGCCGCGCTTGCGACGCCGGAGCATTCGAACACGATGTCGACGCCCTCGCCTTCGGTGCTTGCGCTGATGTAGTCGACAAGACTGGTCTGCCCGACATTCACCGTCTCGAACCCGAACTCGCGGCAGAGCGCGAGACGCGCCTCGTCGACATCGGAGATCACGATGCGCGAGGCGCCGGAATGCTTGAGCACGATCGCGGTCAGGACGCCGATCGGCCCGGCGCCGGTGACGACCGTCGTGTCGAGCAGGTTGAACCGGGCCTGGTGCAGAGACCGCACCACGACGGCCAGCGGCTCGACCAGCGCGGCGATCTCGTCGGAGACTGAATCCGGAACCTTGAAGAGCACGTCCTCGTCGATCCAGGCATAGTCGGCCATGCCGCCATCGCGGTCGATGCCGATGAGCTTGAGCGTCTCGCAGACATGCGGCTGGCCGGTCCGGCAGGGCAGGCAGTGACCGCAGGACAGCAGCGGATAGGCGACGACGCGGTCGCCGGCGGCAAAGCGGCCGGAGCCGTCCTTGACCACCTCGACAGCACCGACGAACTCGTGCCCGAGGACCAGCGGCGCCTTGGCGCGCGGGTGCTTGCCGGCGAAGATGCCGATATCCGTCCCGCAAACGCCGCAGAAACGCATCCTGACCTTTGCCTGTCCGCTGCGACCTTCCGGGACCGGAACGTCCTGCACCTCGACCTTCTTCGGGCCCGTGTAGACCAGCGCCTTCATCTTTTCTTACTCCTCTGGAAACGACAGCCGGCATCGCGTCGACCCATCGCATGTTCGTTTGATCCAGCGCATCGGGGACGCGCCTGTTACTTGATCCGCCGACAAGCCGCCGCGTCCGTCCCGGCTGCGCGGGACGAACGCGTCACGCTCGTCATGCGCTTGCTCTCGAGGCCTCCTGCTCCGCAGCGGCTTCAAGCTTGTCCCAGTCGAAGGTGACGCCGATGCCCGGCGTGCCAGGCGCCACCGCCAGATGGTCCTGCAGCACGACGGGGCGGGTCGTGTAGCGGTCGATGGGGAAGGAATGCAGCTCGATCCATCCCGCGTTGGGCTGGGCGGAGACGAGGCTCACGTGCAATTCCTGCATGCCGTGGCTGCAGATTGGGATTCCGTGTTGGCGGGACAGGTCGGCGACGCGGAGCCACCCGGTGATACCGCCGCAATTCGACGCATCGGGCTGCACAAATGACAGCCCGGCCTGCTCGAAGGCGTATTCGAACTCGTGGATCGTGTGGAGGTTCTCGCCCATCGCCAGCGGCATGCCCGTCGCTTCGGCAATCCGGCCGAAACCCGCGTAGTCGTCCGGAATGGTCGGCTCCTCGAACCACATCAGGTTGAAGGGCTCAAAGGCGCGCGCCGCCTCGATCGCCTGCTCGACACTCATCGAGTAGTTGGCGTCGACCATGAAGGCGACCTCGGGGCCGATCAGGTCGCGCACCGCGGCGATGCGCTCGACGTCCTCGGCAAGCGTCGGCTGGCCGATCTTGATCTTCACGCCGTTCGCCCCGGCCGCAAGATAGCCGCGGATCGAGGCGAGCAGCTTCGGCAGGGAGAAGTTGAGGTCGATGCCGCCGAAATACGCATTGCAACGGTCGGAGGCACCGCCTGCGACCTGCCACAGCGGCTTGCCGAGACGCTTGCAACGGGCGTCCCAGAGCGCGATGTCCACCGCCGAGATCGCGAAGGAGGCGATGCCGCCGCGCGCGACGTAATGCATGTGCCACTGCATCGCGTCGTAGAGCGCCTCCACGTCGTCCCCGTCCCGGCCCAGCACGAACGGCGCGAGGTCGTATTCGATCATCGCCAGGATCGACCGCCCGCCGCGCCCGCCGGTATAGGTGTAGCCGGTGCCCACCGTGCCGTCGGAAAGCGTGACGGTCGCGGTGATCAGCTCGAAATGGGAATGATCGCCGTGCTTGGCGTCGGTCAGGATCTCGTCGAGCGGAACCGCGAAGCACCGTGCGTCGAGCGACTTGATTGCTGGCATCTCAGGCTCCCTGTTTCGCCGCGGCCCGCGAGAAGCGGGACTGCAGGAGGATGACCACGAAGAGGAACATGCCGCGCACGACCATCTGCCAATAGGCGGAGAAGCTGATCACGCCGCGTCCGTTCTCGAAATTGAGGATGTTGAAGACAAGACCCAGCAACAGCGCGCCGGCGACCGTTGCGGGAACGGAACCGAGGCCGCCGGTCAGCAGCGTGCCGCCGACCACGACCGACGCGATGGCCGAAAGCTCCCAGCCCACCCCTTCGAGCGGCTGACCTGCACCGAAGCCGGAAGCGAGGATCACACCGGCAAGCCCGGCGCAGCCGCCGGACAGGATGTAGACGAAGGCCTTGGCCCGGTCGACGGGCAGGCCCATCATCCGGGTCGCGTCCTCGCCGCCGCCGATTGCCTCGACCGTGCGTCCGATGGAGGTCTTTTCCAGCACAACCCACAGGCCCACGGCTAGCACCATGACCACGATGATCGACCAAGGCAGCAGCCCGCCGACATTGCCCATTCCGAACTTGGTGAAGTTCGACCCCCAGTCGACAGAGATCGTCTGCCGCCCGGAAATCACCAGCGCGCCGCCCTTGGCGCCCAGCATCGTCGCCAGGGTGGCGATGAATGGCGGGATGCGCATCTTGATGACGAAGAACGCATTGAGCGCGCCGATCGCCATGCCGGCCAGGATTCCGCCCGGAAGCGCCACCTGGATGCCGTAGGGTGACAGGTAGGCCACGCAGACCGAGGTGAAGGCCACCACCGACCCCACCGAGAGGTCGATGCCGCCGGTCATGATGACGAAGCACATGCCGAGCGAGATGGCGATGAACATCGAGTTGTAGTTCAGGAAAGAGCTGATGTTGTAGGCGCCGGTGAAGTTGTCGTAGCGCAGCGCACCGAACAGGATCATCGCCACGAGCGCGATCCACACGCCGACGGACTGGCCGTTGCCTTGCAGGTATTTCCGGAGATCGAACGCGTTGGTATCGAGCATGCCGTTCACTCCTTCCGGCCTTGCTGGACGTAAACGGCCAGCACGATGATGCCAGCCTTGGCGATGAGCGCGACCTCGTCGGCAACGCCGTTGGCCAGCAGCGTGTACTTCACCAGCTGGATGATGATTGCGCCAAGGATCGCCCCGAAGATCGGCGCCTTGCCGCCCATCAGAAGGGTGCCGCCGACGACGGCCGCCGCGATGGCGTCGAGCTCCATCAGGTTGCCGATCCGCGCGGCGTCGGAGGCGGAGTTGATCGCAACGACGATCAGCCCGGCGATCCCGGACAGCCCGGCGGAGATGACATAGACGCCGATCTTCACGCGCCGCACCGGTGTTCCGGTCAGCCGTGCCGCCTTTTCGTTGCCACCGACGGCAAGGATGCGGCGGCCGAACATAGTCCGGTTCACGACCCACCAGAAGACAACCGCGATCACCAGCACCAGCCAGCCCTGGAACGGCAGCCCCAGGATCTTTCCGGTGCCGATGTAGGAAAAGCCCGGGTGGCTGAAGGTCTGCAGGTTGCCGTTGGTCAGCACCTGCGCGATCCCGCGCCCGGAAATGAAGAAGATGAGCGTGGCGATGATCGGCTGGACGCCGAGATAGGCCACGAGCACGCCGTTGAAGAGCCCGCAGACCAGCGCCACGAGAATGGGTACGGCGATCGACAGCGCCAGTCCGAGCGACGGGTTCGCCTGGGCGAAGTCCGACAGGAAGATGAGCGGCGCCAGCGCGCCGGCCACGGCCATCACCGCGCCGACGCTGAGATCGATCCCCGCGGTCGCGATCACCAGTGTCATGCCGACGGCAACGATGGCGATGGTGGCCACCTGGCTGATGTTCACGAACAGGGTCTGCAGCTGCAGGAAGTTGGGCGTGATCAGGATGTTGATGAGAAGAAGCAGCGCGAGCGCAATGAGGCCGCCATGCCTCGAGAGCCGTTTCCAGTCTAACCCGTTCATGGCGAGGCTCCTGCTCTGGGGGGAGGGCGTCTGGGCCTGGTCGGTCATGCCGCCGCCCCCTCGTGGGATTGCGCGATGGCGCCGATCAGTTTCTCCTCGGTGATGCCAGGGTTGCGCAGCTCGGTGACCGAGACGCCGTCCTGTAGCACGACGATGCGGTCCGCACCCTCGACGAGCTCCTCGAACTCCGAGGAGATCAGAAGCACGCCGACGCCCTTCTCGACGTATTCCCGGATGATCGACTGGATCTCGAACTTGGCGCCGACGTCCACGCCGCGCGTCGGCTCGTCGAGGATGAGCAGGTCCGGTTCCAGCGCGAGCCACCGGGCGAGCAACACCTTCTGCTGGTTGCCTCCCGACAGTTCGCGGATCGGTTGCTCGATGCTGGCAAGCTTGATGCCGAGCGCGTCGACGAACTTCTTGACGATCTCCTCCTCGCGCGCCCGGTCGAGCGAGAATTTCCCGGCCAGCGCCGGCAACAAGGCGAGCGTCATGTTCTCGCGGACCGACATTTCCGGCACGATCCCTTCGGCCTTGCGGTCCTCCGTCAGGAAGCCGACGCCGCCGCGGATCGCCTCGGCGGGATCGGAGAAGCCGGCCGGCGTGCGATGCGTGCTGACGGTGCCGGCGCTCAGCTTGTCGAGACCGAAGATCGCCCGCGCGGCTTCGGTCCGTCCGGATCCGAGCAGCCCGCCAAGCCCGACGATCTCGCCCTTGTGGACGGAGACCGACACGTCCCGCAGCATCCGCCGGGTCGAGAGGTTCCGTGCGTCGAGCAGCAATTCGCCGGCCTCGCCCTTGCCGCCGCCGAGATCGGTCATGCCGGCAGCGGCGATTTCTTCCGGGTCGCGACCGAGCATGTCGGCGATCAGTCCGAGCTTCGTGGTGGACGCGATCTCGCGCACCGCCACGGTCTGACCGTCGCGCATGATCGTGGCGCGGTCGCAGATGTGGAACAGCTCGTCGAGGAAGTGAGAGACATAGATCACCGACACGCCGCGCGCCTTCAGGCCACGCACCACGCCGAAGAGCGTCTCCACCTCGCGGTCGTCGAGCGAGGAGGTCGGTTCGTCCATGATCACCAGCCGGGCGTTCAGCGACACCGCGCGCGCGATCGCCGTGAGCTGCTGGATCGCGGTGGAGTAGCTGCCGAGCGGCCGGGTCACGTCGATGTCGATGCCGAAACCGGACAGGATCTCGCGCGTGCGGTCATGCGCGGCCTTCCAGTCGATGAAACCAAACCGGGTTCGGGGCTCGTAGCCCATGATGACGTTCTCGGTCACCGAGCGCAGAGGAACCAGGCTGAGCTCCTGGTAGATCGTCGCGATCCCGTTGTCCTGCGCCTCGCGAGGGGATTGGGCATTCAGCGGAGCGCCCTCGAATTCGATGTCTCCCGAGTCCTTGCGATAAACGCCGGTCAGGATCTTGATCAGGGTGGATTTTCCGGCGCCGTTCTGCCCGATGAGGGCATGAACCTCGCCAGCGGCAATTTCAAGTCCGGCAGATGAGAGCGCCACGACGCCCGCAAACGACTTGTTGATGCCCTGCATTCTCAGGAGCGGTTGCATCTGAGGCCTTTCGCCAGGTCCGCACGAGGGACGACCGAAGCCGTCCCCCGGCAGGGAGGAATCAGTATGCCTCGTCGATGTGATCGGCGGCATTTTCCTGGGTGAAGATGCGGTCCTTGACCTGCACCCACGGCTCGATCGTCTCGCCGGCGGCGTAGCGCTTCATCACTTCGCAGGCCAGCGGACCGAAGAACGGCGAGCTCTCCACCGTCACGCCCATCTTGCCGTCGATGATCGCCTGGAGCGCATCGCGGGTGCCGTCGATGGATACGACGAGCACGTCCTCCCCCGGCTTGCGGCCGGCGAGTTCCAGCGCCTGGATCGCGCCGATGGCCATCTCGTCGTTGTGGGCATAGACAATGTTCACGTCGGGATGGGCCTGCAGCAGGGTCTCCATGACCTGGCGTCCGAGGTCGCGGGCGAAATCGCCGGTCTGGCTGGCGACGATCTCGAAGCGGTCGTCCTGCAGGATACGGTCGTCGAAGCCCTTCTTGCGGTCATTTGCGGGCGAGGATCCGGTGGTGCCTTCGAGCTCGACAATGATGCCCTTGTCGCCCTTGAAGTTCTCGATGGTCCATTCCGCCACGCGACGGCCCTGGTCGATGAAGTCGGACCCAAGGAACGCGACGTAGTCCTCGCCGGCCTTGGCTACGTTCGGGTCGACGGAACGGTCGACGAGGAAGGTCGGGATACCGGCAGCCTTGGCCTTCATCACGGCGGGGATCAGCGGCTTCTCTTCACGCGGCGGCAGGAAGAGCACGTCGATGCCCTGGGCGATCATCGAGTCGACATCGGCAACCTGTTTCGCGGCGGAGCCGGCGGCGTCGGTCGCGATGAGGTCCCAGTTGCAGGCTTCCGCCGTGTCGTGGAACGACTTGGTTTCCGCGATCCGCCAGGGGTTGTTGGACTCCATCTGGCTGAAGCCGACCTTGTAACGGTCCTTCTGGGCGAGCGGGGGCGGCTCGGCGATCGCCGATACCGTCGTCAGGGCGAGGCCGAAGGCGATGGCCGTTCCCATGAGAATTCTACGTTTCATTTTGTCTCCTCCACTGTAAATGTCCGCCCCGTCCTCCCGGAGCGGAACGGTATTGGGGTCAACCCCAGTTGAGATAGGTGGTCTGCTTCCGCAGGTACCCATCAAATCCGTACTTGCCGTCCTCGCCGCCAAGCCCGGATTCCTTCCATCCCGTATGGAAACCCTGGACCTGCTCGCCATTGGCCCGGTTCAGGTAGATCTCGCCGAATTTCAGCGCGTAAGGCGTCTGCGCGATGCGCTTGTAGTCGCGCGTGAAGACATAGGCGGAGAGCCCGTAATCCGTGTCATTGGCCTGCGCGACGGCCTGCTCGAAACTGTCAACTGTGAGCACCGGGACGACGGGTCCGAAGACCTCGTTCCGAACCAGAGTCGAGGCGTTGTCCTTCACCGAAAGGACGGTCGGCGCCATCCAGTAGCCCCTGGCATGGGCGCCGTCCCGAAGCGGTCCGCCCTCCAGGAGAACCTCCGCCCCTTCCTCGCGCGCGGTCGCGATCATCGCGGCGACCTTGTCGACCTCGACGGCGCTGACCTTCGGCCCCATGTCCGGATCCGTCATCGGATCGCCGATCGTCAGGGCGCGCGAGCGCGCGACGAACTTCTCGAGGAATTCCTCGGCGATCGCGCTGTGAAGGTACATCCGCTCGTTGCAGGTGCAGATCTGGCCGCAATTGGTGTAGCGCGCGACGACCGCCGCCTCGACGGCGGCGTCGATGTCGGCGTCGTCCATCACGATGAACGGGGCCTTGCCGCCCAGTTCCAGCCGCAGGACCTTCATGGTCTGCGCACCGGTCTTGTAGATCTGTTTGCCTGCGCGGGTGCTGCCGGTCATCGTCACGAGGTCGGACAGGGGGCTCTCGACCAGCGCCTGCCCCACGACGGCGCCCCGGCCCGTCACCACGTTCACCACGCCCTTCGGAATGCCGGCCCGCTCCGCCAGGGCGCATATGAAGAGCCCGGAGAGCGGCGTGATCTCGTGCGCCAGCAGGACAAAGGTGTTGCCGGTAACGAGGGCCGGGCCAAGTTTACGTGCGCACAGCGCGGCGGGGTAGTTCCATGCCGTCAGCCCCACGACGACGCCGTGCGGGTGCCGTCGGACGTGGATCTCCTCGTCGGGATTGTCGGAGGCGACGATGTCGCCCTCGATACGCCGGGCACCGCCGGCCGCATGGCGCAGGAAGGTGAGCACGGCGCCGACCTCGCCGCGGGCCTGGCCGATAGGCTTTCCCTGTTCGAGCGTGATGATACGCGCCAGCTCCTCGGCGCGTGCTTCGACCTCGGCGGCAAGCGCCAGCACCGCCTCGCCACGGCGGATCGCCGGCAGCGCCGCCCAGGCAGGTTGCGCCCGCCGAGCGGCCTCAAGCGCGGCGATCGCGTCTTCGGCGGTCCCGTCGGGGATCGTCGCGATGATCGATTCGTCCGCCGGGTTGTCGACCTCGATCCGATCACCGCCACCTGCAACCCGGGCGCCATCGATGAGCATGCTGGCGTTGGAGATCGTGCCGGGGCTGAGGTCGAACAAGTCCATTCAGAGCTCCTCTTGGTCGGACCAAACTTTTCGGCACGCTACTCCCTGCTCGGACCGATCGTCAAGAAATTTTGTAGAATGGCCTATTATTGGTCAAAGATGTAAGTTTTTGGATTGAAATAGGCGCGAATCGCGAGTAGTGGCTTTATTATGATTAGACCAAATGATGGGAGGTCGGCGTGAGTGAGGAGGACAGCCGGGGTGTTCTGGAGGCCGCGCACTCGGGTGGCCGCGCATCGGACACCATCGTCGACAGGCTCCAGCACCAGATCCTGTCGGGCGAGTTGCCTGACAAGTCGCCACTCCCTTCGGAGCGCGACCTGATGGAGCGTTTCTCGGCCAGCCGTACCGTCATTCGCGAGGCCGTGGCGACGCTGGCCAGTCGCGGGCTGCTGGATGCCAAGCCGCGCTTTCGCCCGATCGTCCGCAAGCCCGGCTACGACACGGCGCTGGCATCGGTCGGAAGCATTGTCGAGTTGCTTCTGGAGCAGAAGGGCGGCGTCGGGTCGCTGTTTCAAAGCCGGGTGTTCGTCGAGCGCGGCCTGGTGCGTGACGCTGCGGTCTCGGCCGGCAAGAGCGACATCGCCAACCTGAAGGACGCCCTTCAGAGGAACCAGGACGCGATCGAGGATTCCAACGTCTTCTATGCGACCGACGTGGCGTTCCACGCGGTTCTTTACCAGATCCCGCGCAACCCGATCTTTCCGACCCTTCACAACGCCTACGCCACCTGGCTGGCGCCGCACTGGAGTCGGATGCTGCGGTCGCCGGAACGCAACCGCGTCAACTATGCCAGCCATGAAACGATCTACATGGCCATTCTCGAACGCGATCCCGATGCCGCGGAGGAGGCGCTCGTGGATCACCTGAACACAGCCTGGGAGCACGTCAGACAGACGTTCGGCGACGTGGGCTAGGGCCCCGGGCAGGGAGGAACATCGATGGAGAGCTTCGATCACATCGTCGTCGGCGGTGGTGCTTCCGGCTGCGTGATTGCGGCGCGGCTGGCCAGTGAAGGGGGCGCACGCGTGCTGCTGCTGGAGGCGGGCTATTCCCACCACCATCCGCTGCTCGACATGCCGCCGGGCATCTTCAAGATGATCAACGGCTCGAAGTACATGCGGTACCACAAGACGGTGCCGCAGGCGCACTTCCACGGCCGCCAGCACGATATCCCGCAGGGCCACGTGCTGGGCGGAGGATCGACCGTCAACGGACAGGTCTATATGCGCGGCCGTCCTTCCGACTACGACCGCTGGGACACCGCGCTCCGCGGCAGCCAGGACTACGTGCCCTGGGGGTTTGACGATGTCCTGCCGTCCTTCACGGGCATGGAGGACAACAACCGGCTTCTGAACGAGTACCACGGCGTCGGCGGGCCGCTGAAGGTGTCCGACCCGGGCTACATCGACCAATTGTCACGCGACTGGGTGCAGGCCGTTCAGGCGATGGGCGAACCGTTCAACTGCGACTTCTGCGGCCCCTCGCAGCGCGGCGCGGGCTACTACCAGTTCATGAACCGCGACGGGAAACGCTCCTCCTCGGCCTATTCCCACGTGGAGCCCCTGAAGAAAAATCCGAACCTGACGGTGCGACTGCAAAGCGAGGTGCATCGGGTGCTGATCGACGCCGGCCGCGCCGTCGGCGTCGTCTATGCCGACAGCAAGGGCTCCCTGCACGAGGTCCGCGCCGAGGGCGAGGTGATCGTGACCGCAGGGGCACTGGTGACGCCGAAGATCCTGATGCTGTCCGGCATCGGTCCGGCGGACCACCTGCGCGAGGTCGGCGTCGATGTCGAGCTCGACCTTCCGGGAGTGGGCAACAACCTGATCGACCATCCGGAAGTTCCGATCACCGCCTACACGAACGGCCCCTACGGCTACTTCAAGCAGGGCGAGGGCTGGCGGATGATCCTGAACGGGGTGCAGTTCAAGCTCTTCGGCTCCGGACGGGTCTGTTCGACCGGCGTCGAATGCGGCGCCTTCGTCAATCCCATCGATCGCGATGCCCCGCCGTCGATCCAGACCTTCTGCGTCGGCATGGTCTATATCGACCGCGACGCGCAGCACCTGGTGCAGGACCGGCACGGGATGACCGTGACGACCGTGGTGATCCAGCCCAAGTCGCGCGGCTGGGTCCGCCTTGCCTCCGACAATCCCGGCGACATGCCGCTGGTCCACCCGAACCTGCTGAGCCACGAAGACGACATGGAAACCATGGTCGCGGGCCAGAAGTTCTTCTGCGAGGTTTTCTCCAGGGAACCGCTGGCGTCGAAGATCGACCGGCTGGTTCTGCCGGATGCGGAGGCGCGGGCGACGGATGAAGGCATCCGCGAACACTGCCGGCGCTTCGTGAAGACGAACTACCACCCCTGCGCGACCACCAAGATGGGCCACGACGACGATCCCATGGCCGTTCTCGACCCGCGCCTCAGGGTGCGCGGCATCGAGGGCCTCAGGGTCTGCGACATGTCGGCGGTGCCCGACATCGTGGCCGGCAACACCAATGCACCGGCCATGATGATCGCCGATCGCTGCGCCGACATGATCCTGGGCGCGATCTAGCGCCCACGAACCCCGGGCGGGTCGACCTGGTCCGCCTTCCAATGCCGTGCCGGGCACGGTGTGGGGCAGGTGCCCCGAACCAGAAAAGGGAGAAGACCATGAAGCTCGACAGATTGTTCCGCGGGATTGCGGTCTCGGCGATGGCCGTGGCGGCCGCCAGTGTTGCGCAGGCCGCGGAAACGCTGAAGTTCGCGCATGTCTACGAGGTGAACCACCCGCTGCATATCGGCGCCGAACAGGTGGCGAAGGACGTGGCGGAGAAGACCGAGGGCCGTGTCGAGATCAAGGTCTTCCCGGCCTCTTCGCTCGGCAAGGAGCTCGAACTGTCCGAAGGGCTGTCGCTCGGCACCGTGGACATCATCTATACTGGCATCGGTTTCGTCTCGGCCTTCTACGCACCTATCGGCATGGCCGACTACCCGTTCACCCTGCGCGGCATGGATCACTGGCGCGCCTATCGTGACAGCGACCTGTTCAAGGAACAATCTGCCAAGCTCTCCGAGAACATGAACGGCAACGTCGTCGCGGCGCTCAGCTACTATGGCTCGCGTCACGTCACCTCCAACAAGCCGATCCTCGAACCGGCAGACATGGAAGGGTTGAAGATCCGCGTCCCGAACGCGCCGGCCTACCTGATCTTCCCCGAGGCCACCGGAGCCAACCCGACGCCGATGGCCTTCTCGGAAGTCTACCTCGCGCTCCAGCAAGGCGTGGTCGATGCGCAGGAGAACCCGTTGACGACGATCCAGGCCAAGAAGTTCCACGAGGTCCAGTCGAACATCAACCTGACCGGCCACATCATGAACTCGACGCTGACGCTGGTCTCCAAAGCCAAGCTCGACAAGCTCTCCGAAGGTGACCGCGAGATCCTTCTGCAGGCGCTCAAGGACAACGCCGACTACGTCACCGACACGATCGAGACGGCCGAGAACGAGCTGGCCAGCTGGTTCGAGGACCAGGGCATCACCGTCAACGTGGTCGACCGCGGCCCGTTCATGGAAGCCGTCGCGCCGGCGCTGACCGGCGACGGCGTGCCGTTCTCGAAGGAAGACTTCGAGGCGCTGCAGGCCCTGCCCGGCAACAACTGATCCGCACGCCACACGTCCGCTCCCGCAAGACGACGGGGGCGGACGCCCTTTGAAAGCTGGCCTACATGCAAGATTCCCCCGAGTTCTCCCATCCGGAGATCGACCTCAGCCAGATGGACATCGCGAGCGAAGATCTGTCGGACGTCTCACCGCTCGACATCCCGGTGATCATCCTCTTCGTCGTCTTGATCCTGATCGTGGCAACGCAATTCTTCACCCGATACGTCCTGAATGACAGCCTGGGCTGGACCGAGGAAATGGCCCGGTACCTGCTGATCGTCCTCGGGTTCGTCGGCTCGGTCACCTGTGTGCGCAAGGGATCGCACATCTATCTGGAATTCTTCTACCGCTACGTTCCCCGCGGAGCCATCAAGCCGATGGCCGTGACGGTGGAGATGATCACCGGCTTCTTCTTCGGCTACCTCGGCTATCTCGGGCTGGCGATGGTCGAGCGCACCGCCGGTCAGAAGATGATCACCGTGCCCTGGCCCAAGGCGATCATCTGGTACGTCGTCATGGCGGCCTGCGTGGCCATGGTTCTATACACGATCCGCAACATCGTCCGGCTGATCCATACGGATGCCGAGGATGTCGCCCACAACAAACTCGAAAATTTCTGAGGCTTGCCCGATGGAACTCACGATCATGTTCGTTTCGCTGGCGGTGATGCTGGTCATCGGCGTGCCGGTGGCCGTCTCGCTCGGGCTGGCCTCCCTTATCTATGTCCTGCTGTCAGACCTGCCGGACGTGGTGGTGTTCCACAACATGACCAACGGGATCAACTCCTTCCCGCTGCTCGCGATCCCGTTCTTCATTCTCGCCGGACACCTGATGAACACCGCCGGCATCACCACCAAGATCTTCAACTTCGCCCGCGCGATGGTGGGTTGGCTGCCCGGCGGGCTCGGGCACGTCAACGTCGGCGCCTCGGTGCTGTTCGCCGGCATGTCCGGTGCTGCCGTCGCCGATGCGGGCGGGCTCGGCAACGTGGAGATCAAGGCGATGCGGGACGCGGGCTACGACACCGACTTCTCGGTCGGGATCACCGCCGCGTCCTCGACGATCGGCCCGATCATCCCGCCCTCGCTGCCGCTGGTGATCTACGGGGTCATGGCTTCGGTCTCGATTGGCGAGTTGTTCGCGGCGGGGCTGGTGCCCGGACTGCTGATGGCCGTTGCGCTGATGGTCATGGTGGCCTGGCTCGCCAGGAAACGGAACTATCCGAAGGACGAGCGTTTCGAGCTCTGCCGGCTCTGGACCACGTTCAAGGAGGCCTTCCTGCCGCTGCTGACCCCCGGCATCATCATCGGCGGCATCGTCACCGGGGCCTTCACGCCGACCGAAGCCGCCGTCGCGGCGGTGGTTTATGCGCTGTTTCTAGGCCTCGTCGTCTATCGCTCCCTGAGTTGGCGGCACCTTGTCCGGGTCTCTATCGACACGATCGAAACCACGGCGGCGATCCTGATGATCGTCGCGGCGGCCGCGATCTTCGCCTGGATCCTTACCGCAAACCAGGTCGCCACAACGCTCGGCGATGCCCTGCTGGGGCTGACAACGAACAAGCAGATGGTGCTGCTGATCATGATGGCAATGGTGCTGGTGATCGGCCTTTTCATGGAGACGATCGCCGCGATCACCATCCTTGTGCCGGTGCTCCTGCCGATCGCGGCCCAGGTCGGCATCGATCCGGTTCACCTCGGCATCATCGTGATCCTCAACCTGATGATCGGCCTGCTGACCCCGCCCATCGGCATGGTCCTCTACGTGCTGGCCGAAGTCTCGGGCGTGAGTTTCGAGAAATGCGTGAAAGCCACGATGCCGTTCCTCGTGCCGCTCATCACTGTGCTGATGCTGATCGTCTTCTTCCCGCAGATCGCCCTGTTCCTGCCGGAGGCGTTTTATCGATAATGCAACGGCTAAGGGCGCGATCGGCAGTGGGGCCGCCCGTCACCTGACCAATTCTTTCCCCCCTGGTCCGCTCGTCGATAATCGTGTCCACGGCTTCCCGGACATCGTGCGCGGCAAGTGTCGGTCGAGGATTGAAGCGTATTTCGTCGCCTTCAGAGTACTTACCCTTGCGGACAAGGGCGCCCCTGCCGGGACCAGCAGACAGCATCCCAGCGACTTCGCTCTCCGCGTGATCTCTGATCATGACGGCCTCGGAGGAATCACAAGCCCAGGCTCGCAGTTCCTTCGAGAAAGAAGGCTTCCGCGGGCATGCCGAGCAGGAGCGCCTGCTTTCCGCTGGAGTACTCCAACGCACGCACCAGAGCCCCGGCATCGAGTCTCAGTTCGCCGTCGCCGTCCCGGAAACCCGGTGGGCCGCAATGGCGAGAAACGGTGCGTCTTGATAGATCTGATAGAAAGCCGCTTTCAAGCGCATGTAGGTGTTGAATGGGCCGGCATCTCCGACGACAACTGCCTTTGGGCCATCGAAAGCACGCCCTTCGAAGTCCTTTTCGAGATATGGGTGGAACATCAGATATGGCGAGTAGCCATGGGTCTCAAACTGTGCACAGGCAGTCGCCGCCGGGGTCAGGGACTCCCCGGACTCAGCCGCAGTTCCAAAAGACGCTAGTTTCTCATGGATCCAACGTTTCAGTTGACGGGTGGCGTTGGTCAAGATTCGAACTGAGATCCCCACTCGCCTCACCCCCGCGACCGCGTACTCCGAACCCGGGGTGAGCTTGGAGCCCTGGCAGAGTACGCCCGAGATGTCCAGCAGCACCCCTAGAATCGAGCTTGGCCTTCCCTCGCCGCAATCGATGTCGAGACCGTCCCATACATCACGCTTGACGCCCGAAAGCCCATGAAATAGGTGTCTAGGCCTCTGAGCGAGCGTTGTGTAGTGGTAAGACCTTAGCCTTCCAAGCAAAGTGCGTGAGTTTCATTGAGCTTCGCGC
>NZ_JBHTJT010000026.1:0-1873 GCF_042676185.1 Tropicimonas aquimaris
TTGCGGCCGGCGATGGAGACGGCTTGTTCCGAGATCCGTCGCAGACACTCATGACCGCTGACTTGTGCCTCCCAGATCATGATCGGCGCGGCACCTATCGATAAACCAGATTTTTCGCCAGCACGACCCGACACCTTCAAGAAACTACTGCAAGATCTTGAGCAATGCTGGGGTTGGATGCGCCCTGAAGATGCTGCGGTGTGGCTCGGGTGGACTGCCGCCGCGAGCCTTGGTGGCTTTCCAGCTTGGCGATCACATCTCTATGCGCACGGCAGTCGCGGAAGCGGAAAGTCCGGTTTGATCGAACTGGCAGCCACGCTTCTTGGCGAGGTCGCCGGAGGCGTCGTGAACGACGCCACGGAGGCCGGTCTCCGCCAGTCGAGGAACAACCACGCACGGCCGATACTCATCGATGAGTTCGAACCGGAAGACAATCCCGGCACGTCATCGCGCCAGGACAGGATGCTTGCGCTGTTCCGCGCAATGTCCGGCGGCAAGGGCGGACGCATTGCCCGCGGCGGTGCAGATCACACTGCAGTCAGCTTCCGGACGTTGGGCGCGGCCTATGTCACTTCGATCAACCACATCCACCTGCAACCACAGGACCGCTCTCGTTTTGTGATGATCGAGTTGAAGGCTTTGCCCGTGAACGCGCCTCCAGATCTTTTCCTTCGCCTGCGCGATTGTTGCGGGGGCCTGTCCGCAAAGTTTCGCGGTCGTATGTTGATGCGCAGCCTCATTTGGGACACGACCCACGCAACGATTGCAATGCGTGCAAAGCAACTTGGGGCAGACACGCGGCAAGCGGATACGGCAGCGACGGTCCTCACGGGCCTTGATCTCCTGTTGCATGACAGGCCGGTCGACCAACTCAGGCTGGACAAACTGGACCCGATGCTTCGCAATCTTATCGACGAAAGCGGCGAGGCAGATCAGGACTCTGAAGGCACAGACGCTCTTGAGTACTTGCTGAACAAGACCTTGCCGTTGGATCATGGTGTCCGGCGAAGCGTACGTGAACTGGTGAATCACACGATGTTCGGCGATCCGTGCGAGGGCAGCGCAGACCCGATTGCCGAGCTTTGCCGATTTGGCATTCACCCCCTGCCAGATAAGTCGAAACTGGCCATTCGGCTGGGCGGATCAGCGCCCACGGCCAAGCTATTTTCCGACACCAAATGGCGAGATGGTGCTCATGCTTCGGCCCTGAAGAAACTGAACGGTGTATGCAAGCCGCCAAATCCGGTTCGGCTTGGCACTGGCCTGAAACAAAGGGTTCTGATGATACCGGCGGAACTACTGCGCTGCGAGGTTGGCTGAGCATCGCTCACTCAAACCAATGTGGCTACAACGTCCCAGGCAAGGCATTGAAATTTCGTGTGTATCCCTGCCTGGGACATTTGGGACGCCTCGCGCAGATACCCCTACTTCGCCCACACGCATCTCGCTTCCACACGAGGGGTTCGTTCTTTTCCTATCTTGTCCCATTTGAAAAAATCCGTGATTCCATATCGTTAGATGGGACATTCCATTGTCCCGAGGCCAGCGTTCCCGTCCCAACATGGCATCAATCACGCAGTCCTCGCGCCTACATGGCCTGAACCAGCAGCCGGCGAGGGAGGGGGTGGGTCAAAAGTCCGGAGTTCGAGGTCCACAGACCCGTCTCATCCCAAACGCGCAGATTTTTTTTCCGCCAGAGTACGGTTTTCGAGGTGACGTGATGGCGCCCGTTAACCAACGGCCCTTGGCTTTTTCGTGTTTGGGCAGGGCTTCGAACTAATTGTTTATTTACAATGCATTAAGAACTCCTTACTGGCTGATCGCGCCTGCTTGGTCCGAACATCAACCGAACGGATTCCTTTAAGGATCCTTT
>NZ_JBHTJT010000027.1:0-12812 GCF_042676185.1 Tropicimonas aquimaris
TTGCGGCCGGCGATGGAGACGGCTTGTTCCGAGATCCGTCGCAGACACTCATGACCGCTGACTTTGTGTTTCGGGAAGATTGATTTCGTTGCTGCCTGTGCGAAGGTTCGAGAAGAAATCCCCCAACTGCACCCACCGTCTTGCATACGCTCCTACCCAAGGTTTTCCACGTCGTCCTCACAACGTTTGAGATAGCGAACGGAACGAACTCTTAATCGAGCGCTGCGCGGTTTCTTGAGCTTTCCAAGCTCGTCGATAGGCCAGGCTCAATCCTGGAACCATCCTGTGAATCAAAGAAGTGAAGGTTGCTGGCGTCAAAGCTTAGACAGATACTCTGTTTGGGCTTGATCCGTACCTTCGGATCGAGCCGGGCTGTAATTTCCTGACCCTCCAGATCGCAGATTGCCATCGTATCCGATCCTAGGGGTTCGTAGACATCTACCGTTGGAGTCAGCAGACAGTTCTCACGAGGCGCCCAATAGATGTGCTCAGGACGGATTCCCACGTCCACATGCGCCCCGTTACGAAGCGGGAGATCAGCTATGGGAACCGTTGTTGCGCCAACTCGGAGAACAGTCTGGTCTCCGGTCCGGTCGACGATTGCATCGAGAATATTCATCTGCGGCGAGCCGATGAATTCGCCGACAAAGCGGCAATTGGGCCGCTCGTAGAGCTCGAGTGGGTGCCCTTGTTGTACCACTCGGCCCTCGTCGAGGACCACTACCCGGTCCGCAAGCGTCAACGCCTCCGTCTGGTCGTGCGTGACATAGATTGTCGTGGTGCCGAGCATCGCGTGAAGACGCTTTATCTGGGTGCGCATCTCGACACGTAGCTTGGCATCGAGGTTTGACAGAGGTTCATCGAAGAGAAACACCGAGGGTTCTCGAACAATCGCCCGGCCCATCGCAGCCCGCTGCCGTTGACCGCCGGAGAGTTGTGCAGGCCGCCTCTCCAACAGCGAATCGATCTGAAGGATGCGGGCGCTCTCCTTAACCTTCCGCTCGATATCGGCCTTCTTCCAGTCGCGCATTCGCAGGCCGAAACCGATGTTTTCGGCAATAGTCATGTGGGGATAGAGCGCGTAATCCTGAAAAACCATGGCCACATCGCGGTCGCGCGGCTCTACCTCATTGACGAGGCGCCCGCCGATCGTGAGCTCCCCTCCGGAGATCTCCTCCAACCCTGCTATCATGCGGAGCAATGTGGATTTTCCGCAGCCCGACGGTCCAACGAAAACGACGAACTCACCGTCGGCGACGTCAAGGTCCACGTCGTGGATCGCGCGGTAACTTCCATAGTCCTTGACGATCCCTTCCAGACTCACCTCTGCCATCGCCGCCCCTCCCGTCCTGACGGCCCAGCGGGCCGGTGTTCGCGACATTCACCATTGCATTATCGATAATTTGCTTGTTATCGATAATCAACCTGCAAGATTCTCCCGTTTTTGGAGGACGCATAACCGAGATGGTTGCCAAGACCGATAACCGCCCAGCTGCAATCCCCGCCGTCGCGCGATCTTCCGGACGGCGGAGCGAGACCGTGTTCGACGAACTGCAGCGGGAGATTGTTCTTGGCCTCGCCCCACCGGAAAGCGCCCTGATCGAGCTTGACCTAGCCAAACGCTTCGACTGCAGTCAGGGCACGGTCCGCGAAGCCCTGATGCGCCTCAACGAAGAGGGCCTCGTCACGCGGTTACCCCGCCGGGGAACATCGGTTGCGCAATGCCGCCCTGCCGATGCGCGGGTTTTGATCGAACTTCGGCTAAAGATCGAATGCGACAGCATCGGCCGCCTCGTGAGCCGTGCCGACGGCGAACTCGAAACGATCCTCCACGGCAGACTCAACGACATGCGCAACGCAGCGCGCGACGCCGACGAATACGGGCTAGCGGCGCATGACAGGGCCTTTCACATCGCCCTGTTCGAAGCGGCGGACCTGCAATTGGTGACGCCGATCCTCCGGCGGTGCCTGATACACGTCCATCGTTTCAAGATCATGAAATCCGGTCAGCTGCGAGACCTTGAGGAAACGGCTGAGCGGCACGTACCCATCCTCGACGCCCTGCGCGCCCGCGATGCCAAGCGCCTCGCAGAGGTTCTGCGACATCATATTTCCACCATCGTAGATTTCGGACCCGACCTGACGGAGCGGCCCAGCCAATGAGGAAACCAAGTGCTGCCATGCAGTCTATACTCGATCGGCTTGCGCGGGAGGACACGGGCTTGCCGCATCCAACCGACATCTCCGCATCAAGAGGGCGGACACTGGCACTGTTGAACAATCTTCGCTGGAACGAGGATCTTCCGAGAGTGGCCGAGGCGCGCACAATCCTGCACGCCGGAATGCCGTCGCGCCTCGTCGTTCCCGAGAACGACACGGGCAACGATGCAATTCTGCATGTGCATGGAGGCGGCTGGGCATTCTGTTCACCGGCGACCCACGAAGGCGCAGCCCGCCGGCTCGCGATCGCGTGCCGGGCACCGGTTCTGACCGTCGACTATCGACTGGCGCCGGAACATCCCTTTCCCTGCGGCTTGGAGGACTGCTTGACGGCCTGGGAAGCGCGCGCGCCCGATCGGCGGTGGAGCCTCGCCGGCGACAGTGCGGGCGCAAATCTCTGTCTGGGCCTTATGCTAAGGCTACTTGCAATTGACCGCGAGATGCCAGCGTCGGCTCTCCTGTTCTATGGCGTCTATGGTGCAGATTTTTCGACGGAGTCCTATGTCGAACAGGCCGCTGGACCGGGCCTGACTCAAGCAGGGATGCGTGCCTACTGGAACCTCTATGCTCTGCCAGAGGACAGGGCCGACCCTTTCGTAGTGCCGCTCCGCGCTCCAGACGCCGATCTGGCCCGTTTGCCCCCGCTATATCTCAACGCGGCAGAACTCGACCCTCTGCGCTCCGACACCGAGCTGTTGGTGGCCCGGCTCAATGCAATTGGTAGAGCGGACCGCTTCGATCTATGGCCCGGCGTGGTCCATGGATTCATGCAAATGGGAAATGCCTTGCCGGAAGCGAGAGAAGCATTCGAACGGGCCGGAGAGGCGTTTCGGGAGGTGACCACCTGAACGAATATCATCAAAGGGAGGAAACGATGATGAATACAGCAATCAGACTTGGCCTGACCGCGAGCATTCTCGCACTTGGGGCAAACGCGGCAAGCGCCGACAGCACGGTGCGTTTCTGGTACCATTTCGATAATGCAGACAACCCGATGGATGAACTGGTTGCCGCATTCGAGGAGGCAAATCCCGGCATCACCATCGAGGCCGAGAACGTCCCCTGGAACAGCTATTACGACACGCTTTACACCTCGATAGTCGGCGGCAACGCGCCCGACGCTGCGATGGTCAAGATGTTTGCCCAACCCCGGCTTCTGGAAATGGGCGCGCTTGAGCCGCTCGGAGAGCGGATCGAAGCATGGGAAGGCAAGGCCGACCTGCTGGACAACCTGCTTGACCTGACCAGCGCCGAGGACGGCGAGAACTACTATCTGCCGGTGCAATATGTGGCGCTCTATCTCTATTACCGCGCCGACATGTTCGACGAACTGGGGTTGAGCGTCCCCACGACATGTGACGAATTCCGCGAGGTTGCCAAGGCGCTTACTCGGGACACCGATGGCGACGGGCAAATGGATGTGTACGGCTTCGGTTTCCGGGGAGGCAAGGGTGGGCACGACCACTGGGCTAGCTTCACGCTGAGCCGCGAGGGAGCAGACCTCGTCGATGGCATGGAATCCGAAGGCGCGCTCGCGGGCAGCCAGTTTGTGGTCGACCTGTTCCGCGAAGACGGTGCCTTCCCGCCTTCAGCCCCAAATGACGGGTTCCAAGAGATCATCGGCGCCTTCAAGGCAGGTACGACGGCTATGACGATCCACCACATCGGCTCGGCCAACGGCATGGTTGAAGCTTTGGGCGACAAGGTTTCCGCGGCCCCAGTTCCGGAATGCGGCGGTGGCCACTGGACAGCCTTCGGAGACGAGAGCACCGCGGTCTTTTCCACCGCCGAAGACAAGGACGCGGCGTGGAAATGGATCTCCTTCCTTTCGTCGGCCGGCAACAACACGATGTTCAATGAAGCCACGGGCCAGCTTCCGGTAACGAAAACCGACAGCGCCGACTGGTCGCTTCACCCGGAACGTTTCGTCAAGGCCACGATGGACTCCCTGCCTTTCGCACAACTCCTTCCGAACCGCTCCGAGACGTCGGATTTCGTAAACACGGTCTGGCCGGTCGCGATGCAACGCGCCCTCACTGGCGAGATCACTGCGGCCGAGATGAATGGCGAGATCGCCAAGCTCTTTGGAGAGTGACCTGCACCAAGGCGACGCGGCGGCGGCCTGTGCCGCCCCGCGCAACTCAAACGCCGGCACATCCCGGCCCGACAGAGCCCGAGGCAGATGAGCGCCACTGACCCTTCCAGCCACGAAAGGCCCAAGCGTCCGGTTCGCCGCTCGCTTGCACGCCAGGTTCTGCCGTATGCAATGCTCTCGCCAGCGGTGCTGGTAACGCTCACCATCGTCTTCCTGCCGATGGTCCAGACCGCCTGGATGAGCCTGCACGAGTATGTCCTGTTCCGCCCCAAGGATTTCGAATTCATCGGGCTGGAGAATTTCCGTGCTGTGCTTAATGACGAGGTCTTCTGGATTTCGCTCCGCCACACCCTGATTTGGATAGGTGTCACGGTTCCAGCCCAACTTCTTCTGGGACTCGTCACTGCGCTACTTCTCAACCAGAGTTTCCCCTGGAGGCCGCTCGCCAGGGCGCTCATCATCATCCCTTGGGCACTGCCATCGGTTGTAATCGCACTGATGTGGGCTTGGATCTACGACAGCAACTACGGCGTCATGAACGACTTCCTGCTTCGGCTGGGGATCATCCAGAGTTCCGTGCCTTGGCTCGCCGACCCGGACACTGCGCTCGGCGCCATCATGCTGACGCTGACCTGGCAGGGGTTTCCCTTTTTCGCGGTCATGATACTGGCCGGCCTTCAGGCTATTCCGAAAAGCTACTACGAGGCCGCGTCTATCGACGGCGCATCCACCTGGCGCCAGTTTCGTCACATAACGCTGCCGGGAATCTCGGGTGTGCTCATCACAGCCGTGTTGCTGCGTGTCATTTGGGTCGCCAATTCCTTTGACGTCATCTTCGTGATGACCGGTGGCGGCCCGGGCTACGCAACCTACACCTTGCCGCTTTACGCCTTCATCAAGGCGCGAACCAACCTCGACTTCGGCTACGGTTCGGCGCTGGCCGTCACCTTCACTATCCTGCTGATGATAATCGTTATTATCTATCTGCGCCGCACCGGAAAGGCCCTTCGCTGATGGCACTCAAGCGGAAATCCCTGCGTCGTCGAATCCTGACGGTAGACCTGCCGATGCTGGCGATTCTCGTCTTCACCCTCGGCCCCTATCTCTGGATGTTCCTGACTTCGATCACGCCAGAAAACCGGCTCTTCACCGAAGGTCCCTCCATCGCGGGCGCAACGATCGAGAACTACACCCGCCTGTTCCGCACCGTGGGTTTCGCCGACAACCTGCTCGACAGCTTCATAGTCGCAAGCGGCACGGTCGTAGTGGGCCTGTCACTCTCCGTCACGGCGGCCTATTCGTTTTCGCGCTTTTCCTATCGGGGTCGTCGCGTGTTGATGATGCAGTTCCTGCTCATCAACATGTTCCCGCTCGTGCTGCTTATCCTGCCACTCTTCGTACTCATGCGGGTTCTGGGGCTTCTTGACAGCCATCTTGCCCTCATCATCGCTAATTCCACCATCGCCATTCCGTTCTCCGTCTGGATGATGACCAGCTACATGAACGGCATTCCGCGCTCGCTCGACGAGGCCGCGATGACGGATGGCTGCACGCGGCTTGGGGCCATGCTGCGCATCGTTCTGCCGCTCTGCCTGCCAGGCATCATCGCCACGGGCATCTACATCTTCATCACCGCTTGGAACGAGTACCTCTACGCCCTGACACTTGGTGGCCGGAACGTGCGGACCATCACCGTCGCCGTACAGACATTGATCGGAGAATACGAAGTGCAATGGGGGCTTCTGACCGCTGGCGGTATCGTCGGCGCGATGCCTGCCACCGTACTGTTCCTGCTGGTGCAGAAACGCCTGATCTCTGGCCTGACCCAAGGCGCGGTCAAAGGCTGATACGCGAAAGGAATACCAATTGGACAATCCAGTCGGAATTATCTCGATGCAGTTCACTCGCCCTTTCGCGAGAGGGGACTTGCATTATTTCGCACACGCGAAGTCTCTGGGGTTCGATTTTGTCGAGTTGCTGGTACCGGAACCCGAAGACGATCTCTCCTTGGCAGATGTTCGCAGCGCCGCCAGAGATGCCGGGATCGATATCGTTCTCGCGGCGCGAGTGAACGCGCAGCGCTCTATAGCTTCGGAGGAACCAGCTGCGCGGTCGGGTGGTATCGACTACATAAAGTTCTGCATCGACGCTGCCGAGGCCATAGGAGCCGAAATCATCGGTGGGCCTCTGTATGGGGAGCCGATGGTTTTTGCCGGCCGACCGCCTCAGCCTTGGACTGATGAGGATATATCCGCCCGGGCCGCCCGCACCATAGAGGGGCTTAGCTCTGTCGCCCCGCTTGCTCGGGCCGCGAGAAAAGTCCTCGCCGTGGAGCCGCTCAACCGGTTCGAGACGGACATCCTCTCCACGACCAGGCAAGCCATCGAAGTCGTCGATGCAGTGGATGATCCCGGCCTAGGGATCCTGCTCGACACATTCCACATGAACATGGAGGAGCGCTCGATTCCGGACGCGGTCCGCGCCGCGGGATCGCGGATTGTTCATTTCCAGGCGAACGAGAACCACCGCGGCCATCCGGGAACCGGCCATCTCGATTGGCCGGCAATCTTTCGGGCGCTCGCGGAGGTCAACTACTCCGGCCCCGTCTCGCTCGAACCGTTCCGGCGCGCCGATGACCGGGTCGCACTGCCCATCGCCCACTGGCGTGCGCCCCGCGAGGATGAAAGCGACAAGCTGAAAGCCGGCCTTGGCGTGATCAGGTCGGCCTTGGCACTGGCGGAGGTTGACCAATGAGCCTGAAGATTGGATGGATCGGTTGCGGCCGGCATGCGCGCCAGATGCTCCTGCCACGCCTGTCGGATCACGATATCCGGCTCGTCGCCTTGTGCGACAGCGACCGGGTTGCGATGGCTTCGACCGCGCAAGCCTACGGTGTCGAGGACTGCTACAACGATTTCCGGGATCTCCTCAGGCATCCAGGACTGGATGCTGTCGGCATGGCCGTCGGACCAGCCATCCACCAGGCAGCCTCGATCGCCGCGCTGGAACGCGGCCTGCCTGTTTTCATGGAGAAGCCGCCAGCCGCCACCGCGACGGGCGCGCGGGACGTGGCGGCGGCCGCGCAAAGGGCCCGCAAGCCAGTGGTAGTGGGCTTCATGAAGCGCTATTCGAGCGGCAACCGCATCGCGATGAACCTGCTCAGGAATGCGAATTTCGGCCCCATCCTCGGCATAACAGGCAGCTATCTGACCGCGCCCACCTATTTCGAGGGCGAGCCGGATTATACGGGGTTCTTCCTGCATCACTGCGTCCACTACATGGATCTTGTGCCCTGGTTCGCCTCCAGCGAGTTCGGCGAAATGAGCGTGCGCAAGGTCAGCCCAGCGCCAGGTCGGCTTTTGCTGCACCTAGGGTTCACGACCATGGCGGGCGCAATCGGCAATATCGTGATGGGCACGGTCCAGTCCCGCGGAACACCGATGGAAGAGATCCGCATCATGGGCGACCACAAGCGGATCGAGGTAGACAATATCGTCAATGTCGAGCTTCACAGGGACCCGCCCTTTAAGGCAGATAACCCATCGGCGACGCTCGACGAGACCGTGGATACTCTGACCTGGCAACCCAACTTCACGGCAGCGGCCAATGAGGACCACAAAGGCTATAGCGGGCTGATTGCGGACGCCTCTGCTGTTCTTAGAGGGGAGAGCCGCGAGGTGCCTACCATCGAGGATGGCGTCCTCGCGATGGTGCGCTTGGAACGGATGATCGAGTTGATTGGGAGTTAGATGTAGACCGGATTCCCTTGATCAGCCTGTTGCTGGCACCATTCACAGGTCTCGCTACGAAGTGTCCTAAGCCCCAATTGAGTATTGCGTCGCAAAGATCGCGCGACTCTTAGGAGTCGCAGCATCTAGCCGAGACTACCTATGGGAAAACGCAGGCTCTGGAGCTGCTCAAGAAAGGGCCAATTGTACCGGTCGCGATAGTAGTGTGGAAACTGGCGACGTTCCACTAGTGCTTTGGAACCACTGAATGGGACGAATGTTGCAGCCATGTCTGGAACATTTGCTGGTTGCGGTGGCAACCACTTCGCAGAGAACTATTGATCGGTCTGGAGAACTCGACGTCGCTTCGTAGGAGCGATCTGAAGGGGCGAGGAAAGAAGTTAAACAGTCATGAGCGACGAGTCTTGGGAATTGGGTGGAGTAGACGAAGACTATCTTCTCGAGCTTGAGCGAGAACAAGTGAATGCCAGCACCGGCCCTTTTGACGATATCGTCGGATCCTATGTCCAATCCGAAGCAAGTGGAAACCGCTTCGATCTTGCCACGCTGCCTCAACTGGTAGATCGCCTGCTTCCCAACGGCATCGCTGCCGTCACGCTTGAGACCGGGGATATCCAATGGCGATCGAGCCTGCGGGTGTTTTCCAACCACGAAACCGAGGGCTTTTTCCATCGGCTTGTGGGGTCGCTTGTCGAAAAGAAGAGCGATCTATTCATGCGTTGGCGCGAACTCGACCAGGACTTCAACGAGCTGGCAAATGATGGGCGAGCGATATCCCCGAATGGGTTTGTCGGCGGTCCCCGGAGTGACAATCCCGAGTTCCAGCTTGCGCCGGAACTTCCCGTGAGTGGCGGGCGTCGCCGATCGGAGACCTACCGTCAGCAAGTCCTCTTACCCTACGTTGCGGCAGTTGCGGACCTTTTTGACAGCTACCGTGCGGTGATCGAACGCACGCACCGGGAGGGTTACTGGCTCGGCGTGAAACCGTTGGGATCCGGTCGGTACGTGCTGCTGCAGCCAGGGGCGGGCTTTCACCCGGAGACCGGCTACGCTCTGCCGGAACACCTGCTTCGCTCTGATTTCGAACTGTCAGACGAAACGCTGGATGATGTCCCTTCGGCACCTGACAGTTTTTTTGACGATCACGACCAATGGCGGTTTCTCACGCCGGATGACTTGCCCGGCCCGGTAGAGCTGGCCCACTTACAGCTTCAGAAACCCGCAACGAACAAGAAGAAACCTAGGGGGCGGCCGCGCGGTTCCGGATATCACGCGGCAGACGAACGTTGGGTCAAGAAGGTGCTTCACATAATGGAGGAGGAGAACCTCAATGGTCACGCCGCCTGCACGCGGGTGGTCAGGCAGTTCGAAGACGAGATTGACGGCGCAAACTACGATGCCAAAATCCAACGGTTAAGCATGAGAATTAGAGGACGTGAGCCAAACTGACTGTGAAATCAGTGGGATGGCGGGTTGGGATATTTACTCATGATTAATCATAATTACCCATTGATGACTTCCATGCCGCCCCCGCGCCAGTTTCTAAGCAACACGACGAAGCTTGGAGGTACGGCAAGGTGGTTTCCCGAAACAGCGAGCTCAGACTGATCGATCGCAAGGAGGTTGAAGATCTCTACGGCGTTTCAAAACGCTTCCTCGAACTCGCGGCGGTCAAGGGTATCGGACCCGCGTATGTCAAGATCGGGCGCTCCGTAAGGTATCGCCGGGAAGACATCGAGGCCTGGATCCTCGAGCAGCGAATTCCCTGTGACCAGCGCGGCGAAAAATCCGGTGGAGACTTCTCATGACGGGAACCTCACGATCGATCATTCTGTCAGAATCGAACCACATCGAAACACGCGCGCAACGGCTCACCGAAGTCCGCAAAGTCTTTGATGCCGCCGAAGACGTCACGGAACTATGTGGAGTGGACGCTTCGCAGACGGAGTGTCGCGCGTCCGGCGCAACCCCCGATGCCGATATGCCAAGCGACCCGGGCCAGATGAAAAGCTCGGAGGAACCCGCCGAGGTACCGCCGGTTCGTCCTCTCGGACACAATGCGGGCACCTATTATTTCGTCGCCCCGAGCCGTGAGCTTCGCCACATGAAGGCGGAGGCCCTCGAGAGCGGTCGCGGTGTGAAGGCGCTGTTTTCCGGGTTCGGTGACGATGTTGAGCGATGGTGCCGGGGGACGTTCCCTTCCAGGGACGGAGACTGGTCATCCAGGGAGGCAGGAAACTGGATCATCGCGGAATGCAATTCGAAGGGCATCTTCGACCCCGGTTCAGCGGATATCAGGTCTGTCGGAGTCTGGCGGCTTGAGGATGACACGGCAGTTGCGCATTGCGGAGACAAGCTGGTGGACGCCAGCGGGCGGTTTATGGGTGTCCACGGCGGTTCCGGGACCGCGGTGATGGTTGCCGGTCCCAGCATGCCGCCGCCTGAGGTTCCAGAGATGTCGCATGGCTTTGCTGCACTCGTCGAGTCCTTCGAAGCGCAGTTCGCATGGCAGCGCAAGGAAGACCCAACGATCTACCTCGGTTGGGTGGCCGCAGCTGCTCTCGGCGGATACCCCCATTGGCGTGCTCACCTGTATGTCACGGGTGGTCGAGGAAGCGGAAAGTCGATGCTGATCGAGTTGACCGATACGCTCCTTGGAAAGCTGTCCGGCGGTGTCGTCAACGATGCGACAGAAGCGGGGCTGCGCCAGTCGAGGAACAACCAGGCACGGCCGCTTCTCATCGACGAATTCGAGCCCGACGATAACCTGCGCAATGCCTCGAGGCAGGACAGCATGCTGGCGCTGTTCCGGCGGATGTCGGGGGGAAAAGGTGGCCGGACAGCGCGCGGCGGAGCAGATCACAACGCTGTTTCATTCCGCACGCTCGGGCCCGCATACGTGACGTCGATCAATCACATCCACCTCGAACCGCAGGACAGGTCCCGGTTCGTTATGCTGGAACTCGGTTCAAACGGGCACTCGCCAAAGCCCGCTGCGACCGCCGTCGGGCTTGAGAAGCTCCGCGCCACGTGTCGCGCTTCAAGTCCGAGTTTCCGCGGCAAGATGTTGAAGCAGAGCGAGCATTGGGACATGACCGTCACGCGAATATCGGCGAGGGCTCGAGAGCTGGGAGCAGACAACAGGCAGGCCGATACGGCAGCCACAGTTCTGGCCGGCTTCGACTTGCTCGTGAACGACGGTCCTATCGACGACCGCAGGCTCGATCTCATCGTTCCGCAACTGCAACTCCTGATCGAGGACGCCGGGGAAAGCGAAGAGGCTTCCGAGGGGCGCGATGCATTGGACCATATCCTCTCGGCGCAAGTGTCTCTGGATCATGGGATCAAGCGCAGTGTGAGCGAACTCGTTGGAGCGGTTCGTGACAATATGCCCTGCAGCGGAGTTGAGGATCCCGAACGCGCGCTTGGACGGTACGGCATTTACCTAACGCCTGATCGCATGCAGGTTGCATTCAGAACCGGGCGAACTACCCCGACGGCCAGCATCTTCTCCGAGACAAAGTGGAGAAATGGTGCCCATGTATCGGCACTATTGAAACTGAATGGAGCCAGTCGTCCGCAATCCGCGATGCGTCCCTGGTCAAACCTCCAGGTACGAGTTCTTCTTGTTCCATTGTCCTGCCTGGACCCAGAGACAGCCGGGTGACGACGTGCGGCGTCGCGGATGCAGCGACGCCGTCACACCCAATACATTGAATTTGCTATATAATCTTCAATCGTGACAGCTGCGACAGCATTCCCGGCAAGGAACATCCTACATAAGCCGGCCCGCAATATCAGCTTCACCGCTACGTTCTTCTTCCTTTCAGTAACATTGTAGAAGTGACCCCATAACAACATGAAATCAACGGGATAGCTGGGACAGTGGGCCTGTCCCGGCGGTGTAGAGGAGTAACAATCGACAAGACCGAGGGAGGGGGGGAGGGTCAGAAACTATTTCGGATACAATAGGGACCGGCGGGGAAGGCTTCATTCTCTCGGAGCGGAAATTGAATCCAAGTAGCCAGATGACCGCCTGAGGTGAGACGATCGAAACACGTTTCGACGGTGAGCAACTTGCTACCCAAACGCAAGAAACGGCCGCTAGACACTACTAGACGCGAGCGTTTCTCCTTCGATGGATTATCTGGTATCCTACCTTAGCAACAGCCTAACGACAGACCAAATCGCTCAGCCAAGATTGGTCGGCGTTCATTTGGTTCGTCGACTTTGAATGGTGTTTATTTACGTGGGAGGGGATATGAAAGTTGCCTTGCTTGCCGGCGGCAAAGGAACCCGCCTTGCCGAGGAGACCTCCATCAGACCGAAGCCGATGGTCGAGATCGGTGGCCGCCCGCTCCTTTGGCACATCATGATGCACTATACCCAGTATGGGCACCATGAGTTCGTGATCGCGCTCGGCTACCTGGGCGACTACATCAAGAAGTACTTCGCGGATTACGCAACGCTGACCGGCAATCTTACCATCGACATGGAGCCGGGAAAGCCGTCCATCGTGACCCGCCACGAAGCGCGGCGTGAGCCCTGGAAGATCGACCTCGTCGAGACCGGCATGGATACCCTGACCGGCGGGCGGATCAAGCGTCTGAAGGACTACCTCGGGGACGGAACTTTCATGCTGACCTGGGGGGATGGCCTGTCGAACGTCGATTTCGACGAGCTCCTGGCGTTCCACCGCAAGCACGGGAAACTTGCCACGATCACGGCCGTCCGGCCGCCGGCGCGTT
>NZ_JBHTJT010000028.1:0-1068 GCF_042676185.1 Tropicimonas aquimaris
CTTTGATCTCCTTTCGTCGTCGCAGGATGGTCTCGGCCCTGCCGAGGTAGACATCGGCAGGGGTCAGGTTGCTGAGGCTATCGTGGTAGCGGCGGTGGTTGTAGTGGTCGATGAACTCGCCGATGGCCTGCTCGAGCGCCCCAGGCAGATAGTAGTTCTCGAGCAGGACCCTGTTCTCCAGGGTCTGATGCCAGCGCTCGATCTTGCCCTGGGTTTGCGGGTGGCGCGGGGCGCCGCGAACGTGATTCATGCCTTGAGTGGCGAGCCAGTCGGCAAGATCCTCAGAGATTTAGGATGCGCCATTGTCGCTGAGCAGCCGGGGCCGGTGCGCAACCGTGGCGCGGTCGCAGTCCGAGGCGGCAAGGGCATCTTCCAGCGTGGCCGTCACGTCCGAGGCCTTAGTGGTCGTGCAAAGCCGCCAAGCGATGACATAGCGGCTGTAGTCGTCGAGGATGGTCGATAGGTAGAACCAGCCCCAGCCGACCACCTTGAAGTAGGTGAAGTCGGTCTGTCAGAGTTGGTTCGGCCGGGTCGCCGAGCATGCTTTTTTTGAGCAAGCGGTTCTCGAGCGTCAGGTCCGCGAGAGCCTCTTTCAATGCAGCCGCCTCGTGCCGCAGTTCCTTCACTTCAGGGCTTGTCGCCTGGCGCGCTGTATCGCCCGCCAGCCGCTTCTTGCCCGCCTCGAGGAACTCTTTCGACCAGCTGTAATACAAGCTCGTCGCGATCCCCTCGCGTCGGCACAGCTCGGCAATGCTTTCTTCGCCGCGCAGCCCTTCCAGCACAATCCGGATCTTCTCCTCGGCCGAGTGATCCTTCCTGGTGCGCCGCCGGATGTCTTTCACGACCTTCTCGGCAGGCTCTTTCCGTGTTTCGGGTTTCTGTCTGATCTCCACTCCTTGGTGGTCACGATGAGCCAGAAACCCTCCGTTGCGAAATCAAATCAGAAGTCCCAAAGGTGCTGACGGGGAACAATGGGCAAGCCCGATCCGCAGATGCCCCTCGGGCGTCGCGCAGCCATCCATCCAGGCGGTGAGGTCCACCCCCGGGAAGCGCCGCGGCGCCGGGGCC
>NZ_JBHTJT010000029.1:0-16753 GCF_042676185.1 Tropicimonas aquimaris
ATGGGTTTTCCCGTCTCCGAAAGGGCCAGATGGTCGTCTGACAGCCCCGACGCGGATGCGTTGGAGCCCGCACGCACACCGACGGACCTTCGCCACCGTGGCAATGGAGGCCGGCGTACTCGAGGAGATCGTCGGCCGGCTGCTCAACCACACGCCCCTCTCGATCACCGGGCAAAGGTATGCCAAGCCATCATTGGATGCATTGCGGCCGGCGATGGAGAAGGCGTGCGAGGAACTCCGAAACAGGACATCAGCAAGGATATGAATCCGAACACCGACGAAGAGCAAACGTCCGACAAGGCGGAATGGATCAAGATCCTGCGACAGCATTTCCCCAACCAGGAAAATGGGACGAGGAGTTCATCGATGTCAGCGCGGGGTGCAACCGCGGTCCGAGTGCCCTCCGCACGGCAGATCGGATCAAGCGGCTCTTCGCCATCCTGGAAGAATTCGGGTAGCTTCAAAGGGTGACGGGAGTTCACCTGGTCACGGGGCGACGGAACCGCAGCGCCTTTCGCGTTATCCGCGACTAGTGGCAAGATGCGCCGCGCAGAAGGACCTGAAGCCGTTCGGCAAATCCTACCAAATGCCGAACGGCTCTTCCCGCCACCCGACATTTCCACCGGTCCCGTCGGACATTCGCAACATTCGCAGGGTTCGCAAGCGCTTCATCTCGACCACCAGCTCTCGACACGGAAAAAGACCACTTCGAGGAGTGCGCAGCCATCATAGAATACGAGGGAGGTCTCGACCGAGCCGCTGCCAAAGCCTCCGCCCTCCTCTCAGTTCTCGCCTGCAGGCGACAATAGTAGACGCGCAGCGTTTGGTCGGCTTTGCCGACTTACCGGACCTTAGCCGCAAGCGCGAAATCTCAACCGATGCGCGCGCAGCATTCGTAAGGAAGGGCGGTCAGCAGGCTTTCTCTGCAGGCGCAAATGCTGAGCTTGAGAGACTGGTAGCGGACGTTGAACGTCATCGCTTAAATGGAGTTGCGTGAGTGTGCTCCGAACTTGCAGTCACGATAAACTACAGTTCGGATCTAGGGCTATGCGGCTGAGTGCGGACCTGTCGAGATGTGGTGCCCAATCCCCAATCACAGGTTGCGAGTTCGTGCCGGCGGAAGTCCCCAGGCGAACATCCGCGGCGTCTTGGCTGGGTGTCAGAGAAGCTAATCTACTCTGTGCGAAATTTCCGGGTGGTATGCCGCCACGACCTTGCGAGCAGCAGCCGCCGCCCCGAACCCGTTGCCGATATTCACGGTGACGATCCCGGGCGCGCAGCTTGCCAGGGCGGAATTCAGCGCTGCGCTCCCTCTTTCTGATACGCCATATCCGACCGGTGCTGGGACCGCGATGACCAGCCCGGGCACGAGCCCGGCAATGGCAGAGAACAGCGCTCCCTCCATCCCGGCAACGACGATCAATACACGAAATCGGGACAGCTCTTCCGCAACGGACATCAGCCGCCAGAGCCCGGCCACGCCGACGTCCGCGTAAACGGGTGCGTCGATGCCGTGGAAAGCCAGCGTACGGCGTGCTTCCTCGATCACAGGCAGGTCCGAGGTTCCGGCGCAGACAAGAGCGATGTCCTCCGATGGCTCCCCTGCCGCGGGAAGCCCCCCCAGGATCGCGGTGCGCGACAGCGCGCAGTAGTCCAGCTCGAACTCGCCCCCGAGCGCCTCCAATGCCTCCGCCGACAACCGCGTCAGCAAGAGTTGCGCGCCGCGCGCCTGTGCGGTGGCGAGGATATGGCGGATCTGCTCCGCGGACTTGCCGTCGCAGAACACGCATTCGTGGACGCCCGTGCGGGCTCCGCGCTCCCAGTCGAAGCGCAGCGGGTTATAGGGCGGGAGGCGTTCAGAGGTCATGGCGGAAGGCCGAGCCGCGACGGTAATCGGCAACCTGCAACAGGCGGCGGCCGGAAGCGGCACAAAGCCGCTTGGCCCGCTCTCGGAAAATCCGGCGTTCTTCGTCTGTCCGCGTGTTCCAGTCCGAAAGCTCGACCCGCACACCGGCCGGCAGAACCCGAACCCGAAGTGTCGCGGCTCCAGAGTGCGGCGTCAGCGCGGCTTCCGTGAGCTCGACGAACCTGAGATCCTCTGGTTCCACCCGGAGCCCGGTCTCAATCCGGCTGGCAAGGCATGGCTGCGCCGGCAACTCGCTGATGTCGTCGAGGCCGAACTGCCGGGCCATCGCCCGGACATCGGCCTTGGTGCAGGCAGCCTCGATGAACGGGTGGCGTACCCCCATCTCGCGCGCGGCCTCGAGCCCCGGCCGATAGTCCCCCAGATCGTCGAGATTTGCGCCAGACGCGACCGGGCCGGAAACGGTCTGCCGGATTCGCGTATAGAGGTTCGACTTGCAGAAATAGCAACGGTTCACCGGGTTGCGCAGGTAATCGGAGTCGGCAAACTCGCCAGCGTCCAGCACGCGGAGCCGCCATCCGAAGCGGTCGGCATGCGCCCGCACGCGCGCTGTAGCAGCCGTCGGCACCGCCGGCGACACCGCATGGCAGATATCGACCCCATCACGCTCCGTCAGCCGAAGCGCGGCATGTGCCAGCGTCATGCTGTCCACCCCGCCGCTGACCGCCAGCACGAGCCTGTCATGGCGCGCCAGCACAGCCTTCAGCCGCGCCATCGGGTTGTCGCCGGGGCGGCTCATGACGAGAACACCTCCACCAGAAAGAGCGAAATCGACGGAAAGACGATGACCGGAATCAAGAGCAGGATCAGGATGGCGATGAACGGCCATGTCTCCTTGAGGATGGCGCTGTAGGGTGCTCCAGAGACCTGCTGCACGATGAAGAGGTTAAGCCCGAAGGGTGGCGTCAGCAATCCGATCATCAACGTCAGCACAGTGACGATTCCGAAATGGATCACATCGACACCTGCGGCGACCGCCACCGGCAGGAAGACGGGCACCGCAATTGCGAGGATCGCGATCAGTTCCATGAACATTCCCATGATCAGGAGCACGATCGCGATGATTATCAGGAGCCAGGTCGGATCGGAGGTCACCGTCATGAGCATACCCTGCACCGCCTGCGGGATCTGTTGAGTTGAGACGAGCCATCCGTAGATGTTTGCAGAGGCGACGATGAGCATGATCGTCGCCGTGGACCGGGCGCCAAGGCGAATGCTCTCGATGAAATCGCGGATCCGCATTGTGCGGTGTACCACGATACCGAGAAAGAGCGAATAGAGCACGGCGGCGGCGGCGGCCTCTGTCGGGCTCATGATGCCGCCCCAGATTCCACCAAGGATGATCACCGGCAGAAGGAGCGAGGGGAACGCTTCGATGAAAGCGCTAAAGATTGCCGGCAGGCCGGCGAATGCCTCGTCCCTTGGGAAATTGCGCCGTTTCGCAATCACGGCGATATAAGCCATCATGGCGAGCCCCATCAGGATGCCGGGAACAAAACCGGCCAAGAAGAGATCGCCGATTGGTGCACCCGAAATCACGCCGAAGAGAACGATAGGCACGGAGGGTGGAATGATCGGACCGATCGTCGAAGAGGCGGCGGTCACCGCGGCGGCGAAACCGTTGTCATAGCCGGCCTTCTTCATCGCCCGGATTTCGATGGCGCCGAGACCGGCAGCATCGGCCACCGCCGATCCGGACATTCCGGAGAAAAGCATCGAGGCGGCGATGTTGACATGTCCGAGGCCACCCCGAATGCGACCGAGAATGGTATTTGCAAGCCGGAAGATCCGTTCCGTGGCACCCGAATTGTTCATGATCTCGGCAGCGAGAATGAAAAGCGGGATCGCCAGAAGTGGGAAACTGTCGAGGGCGTTCGCCAGCCGCTGAGCGACGATCAGCAACGGCAGTTTCCCCTCGTAGAGGATCAACGCCAGGCTCGACAGAAGGAGCGAGAATGCAACCGGCATTCCGAGCAGAAGCAACCCGAACAAGCCGCCGACGAGGATGAAAGTGGCCATCAGTTGGAATCCGATTTGTCTTTGTTGTCATCGGCAAAGGGCGGATAGGGGCTGGTTCTGGCGATGCAGGCGATGAAATTGATTGCCGTCGCGACAATCATCAGCAACGAACCGACCAGGACCGGATAGTACATCCAGGCCGTTGACAGACGGGTTGCCGGGCGCTGCATGTTCTCGACCACGGGGATGATCTTCCAGGCCCCCACGGCGATAATGGCGAGGACGGCGATGCATAGCACCATGCGGCCCAGATCCAGGAGCCTGTCGATCTCGCCGGGTAGGCGGAACGTGTCCTTCAGGTCCACTGCGATATGGGTGTGGCGTACGGAAGTTTCCGCGGCACCGATGAACACGAGGTAGAGAAAGAACAGCCTTGCCAGTTCATCGGACCAGGAGAGCGAGTTTCCCGTAAAGACCCGCGCCGCGATCTGAGCACCGATCACCGCGAGGATGGCGAAGAGAGCGATCCCCGCAACGAGGATCGCTCCGCGCGCAATAGTATTGGCTATCGCGTTCATCCGAGCTTAGTTCCAGCCGGCTTTCAGTTCTTCGACCAGGTCCGGAGAGTAGCCCACCTTCGTGCTCAACTCATCAAAGATCGCCCTGAACTGCTCCTGCCAGGCCGCCTTGTCGACGTCGAGGATGGTCACGCCTTCCTCAGCCATCTTGGCTTCCGCTTCCTCGATCTGGACCGCCACCTGCTCATTGTGCCAGGGCGCAATCTCCATTGCCGCGGCGACCAGCGCGTCGCGCTGCTCGTCGGTCAGGGACTGATACACCGCTTCGGAGATCATCACGCCGGTTTCTTCGTAGTTGTGGTTGGTCCGGGTGAGGTTCTTGGCGATGGTGTGGTACTTATTGGCATAGAGCCAATTTGATGCCTGCTCGGTCGCTTCCACGATACCTTGCTGAAGCCCGGTGAAGGTTTCCGAGAGCGGCATCGGCGTCGCCGCCGCGCCAGGAAGCTGGAAGTTCACGATCCAGGATTCCTGTGGAGGAACGCGAATTTTCAAGCCCTGCAGATCGTCGATGGTTTCCACCGGCCGGGTCGAGATGAAGTTTCGCGGGCCGCGATCCCAGTTGCGCACCAGCACGCGGATACCGTGTTCGGCGGCCAGCCGGTCGGCCATCTTCTGGTAGCTCTCACCCTCGTGGAAGGCGCGGGCATGGTCCTGATCGTTGAACAGATAGAGCGTGCCGGTGACCCAGAAATCAGTATCGAAGGCGCCGAGCCACGTGGTGGCGCCGACGAACATCTCGATGGTGCCAAGTTTCATGCCTGAGAGCATGTCGTTGGCGAATCCGAGCTGCGCAGCCGGGTAGACCTCCATCTTGATCTCGCCGCCGGTCAGTTCGGCCACTTTCTCGGCCATCCGCTCTGTCGCAACCACGTCGATATGGGCCGGTGGGTCTATCAGGCCGACCTTTAGTACGGTCTCGGCGAGAGCCGGGCTTGCGACCCCAAGGCACAACGTTGCGCCTATCGCGAGATTGCCGACCTTGCTGTGAAAAACCTTGCTGTGAAAAACCATGTCTTCCTCCTCCATTGAAGTTTGGTCCACCTAATCGTCCGTCAGCGGCCTCCTCCGGGCTTGATCGGACCAGTGCTTCCCCGGATCACCAGATCGGCGTCGAGACAATAATTCCGGGTGGGACTGCCCAGTGGCTCCATCGCGGTCTGTGCAGCGATCTGGCCGATCTTGTAGGCGTCCACCCGGATCGTGGTCAGTGGCGGCTCCTGGTAGCTGGCGACTTCCATGTCGTCGAAACCAGCCACTGAAACGTCGCCCGGCACGGAAAGCCCCATCGATCGCGCCGCCTTGAGCGCTCCGATAGCCAAAAGATCCGACGCCGCGAAAACGGCCGTGGGACGATCCTCAGTCCGCATCAACCGGTCCATGGCTTCGCGCCCTTCCAGCAGGCCCGGCGATCGCTCCTTGACGATGTCCGCGTCGAACGGAATGCCCGCGCGTTCCAGCGCGATGCGATACCCTTCCAGCCGATGCCGGGCACGGGCGATCTTCGAGAAGGGCCCCACGATCAAACCGATACGCCGGTGACCGAGCTCGATGAGATACTCGGTCATTCTGCGCGCGGCTTCCATGTTGTCGAACCCGACATAACTCGCCGTCATATCCGGCTTGGGCAATTCCCAGACCACGACGATCCGGACTCGCGCCTCCCGCGCCAATTGCTCGACCCGCTCTTCCAGCCCGTAAGTAACGCCGGTCAGAATCAGTGCATGCACCCGCCGTTGCAGCAATGACTCGATCAGGGCTTCCTCTCCGTCGGCATCGTAATGCGTCGCAGCCTGGAGTACGGAATAACCTCCACCAACGGTCATGGTCTGTATGCCATGCAGGGTCTCGCCGAAAAGTGCGTTGCTGGCGGTCGGCACCAGCACGCCAAGGACGGTCGATCGCCCCCGGAGAATGTCTCCGGCCGTTGCGTTATAGACGTATCCGAGCTCCTCGGTTGCCTTCCTGACGCGCTCAACCGTTGATGCAGAGACCTTGTCTGGGCTGTGCATCGCCCGCGAGACCGTGGCCAGCGAAACATTCGCCTTCTGTGCAACTTCGCGCATGTTCAGCTTGGATTTCAAGACCTGCTCCCGAAACTATTTTCATTCTATATCAGGCAGCCCAGAATCTGGAAGCACTATTTATTATTTTATAATATGCACTTAATTGGAGGCCCGCGCAACCTATAGACAGAAGCCGCAGGGGCGTGGCAAAATAATGTAACAAGTTTCATTTCGATTCGGCGCGAGGAGGCGCGGGACAATGCAAGACGTACTCCTGGACTATGGTGATACGAAGATGCCAGTCGAGCTGCCGGACAGCGCGACGATTGTCCTCTACGGGAAAACCTACACGGACCCGCCCAGTGTCGACCCGATCGCAGCGACCCGCGCCGCGCTGGCGGCCCCGGGAGAGTTGCCTCCACTGGCAGACCAGGCCGGTCCCGACAAGAAGATCGTCATCGCATTTCCCGATCGGGTAAAGGGGGGAGCCCATGCGCTAGCGCACCGGAAAGTCTCGATCCCACTTGTAGTCGAAGAACTGCTCAAGGGCGGCGCCCGGATCGAGAACATCACTCTTGTCTGTGCGATGGGCCTGCACCGCAAGAATACGGTGGAGGAGTGGCGCGATTACCTTGGCAATGAGATTGTCAACGAGTTCTGGCCGGACCGCTTGGTCAACCACGACGCCGAAGACCCGAAGCAGGTCCATCTCGGCAACGACGAGATGGGCAACCATGTCGAATGCAATCACCTCGTCGCAGCCGCCGACATTGCCATCGTGATAGGCCATTGTGCCGGAAACCCCTATGGCGGCTTCTCCGGCGGTCACAAGATGGTGGCGACCGGGATCACAGGCTGGCGCTCCATCGCCTCGCATCATACGCCTAAGACGATGCATCGCGACGACTGGCTCGGCGGCTCACCGAAAGGCAAGATGCGCGACCAGTTCAAGTCCATCGCCAAGGCGATCGAAGCTGGCATAGGCAAGCGCTTCTTCGCGGTCGATGCTGTCATCGGCCAGTTTGCTGATGTTCTTGCAGTACATGCGGGTTCACTTGACTACGTCGAGGAGAAGTGTTGGCCGCTCGCCGCCGAGCGTACCAATGTGTCGCTGGATATGGACGGCCCGGCCGACATCCTTGTTGTCGGTGTGCCGCGCAACTTCCACTATGGCCCCGGCATGGGCACTAATCCCTGCCTGATGGGGCTTGGCCTCGGTGGCCAACTTTCGCGATGCTGGAACGCACTCCGGCCCGACCCGGTCCTGATCGCGGTCTCGGTTTGCGACGGCTGGTTCAACAAGGCTTGGTTCCCCTCCTACGAGGAGACCTATCAACAGCTTCAGAAATATGCTCGCATTGAGGATTACCTGGCCTCGGACGATGCGCGCGAAATGGCAATGCACCCGGAATACCGCTACGCATATTCCAACTTCTACGCGTATCACCCGTTCCACGCCATGTCGATGTTGTCGGGCGGGGCGATCCCCTCGAAGCGCTGCCAGAAGGTGCTGATTGCCGGCGCGAAGAAGCCGGAATACGCGCGCGGAATCGGGCTGACCACGGTCCCGACTTTTGAGGACGCCATGCGGGACGCAGAACGCTATGTTGGCAAGAATCCCCGCATTCTCTGCACGCCGGAATGCTTCTCCGGCGGCGCGGCGCCGCATTTGCATCTCAAGGAGGGCTGATGATGGCAAACGTCACCATTGTCGGCTTTGGGGTAATGGGCCGCGCGGCCGGGCGGCTTCTCCTCGATGCGGGGCATGCGTTGCGGATCAGCGACCCTGCGCCGGCATCGCTGGCCGCTGCCGCCGACATGAGCGTCGAAGCCGTTTCGCTTAGCGCGGTTGCCGACCGGCCCGGTCTGGTGTTGCTTTTCCTGCCGGGCCCGGACCAGATCCGTCAGGTCGTCTCCGGTGCGGGCGGACTGCTGGCGACGGCGAAGGCTCCAATCACCATCGTGGATCATTCCACCGCGAATCCCGAGGTCGCACGTGACATGGCCGAACTCGCCAAGGCACGGGGCCATCACTGGATCGACGCGCCGGTCCTAGGCCGCCCGCAAGTCGCGGGAAAGTGGACCCTGCCCATCGGGCAGACAGAGGGAGCTCTTGATTCAGCACGCCCGATCCTTGAGTGCTACGCCGCGAACCTCTTCGAGATCGGGGGGGCGGGGTCTGGCCATGTTGTCAAGTTGCTGAACCAGATGATGTTTGGTGCGATCAATGCGATGACAGCCGAGATGATGGCTGTAGCGGAACGGCTCGGCGTGGCGCCGGCACGGCTCTACGAGATCATGATGGCCTCCAATGCCGCCACCGTCAGCAATCTCTACCGTGAACTAGGGAAGCGTGTGTCAGAGGATCGCTACGACGAGGCCACATTCAGCATGCGGTTGCTGGAGAAGGACGTCCGTCTCGGCTTAGAGATGGCCCGCGCCGCCGGTCTGGAGCCAAAGGTCGGGGCCAGTGTCGCCGCGCTGAACGAGGCCGCGCTGGCGGCTGGCCACGGCGATGAAGACACCGCCGTGCTCTGGAAGGTTGTCGCCAGTGACGGGTGATCGCCTCCATTTGCATCTCGACCCGATGGGCGGCATCGCCGGCGACATGATGCTGGCGGCCCTGCTCGACGCTTTCCCGGACCTGGAACAGCCGGTCGCTGACCTGGCCGCCACGATCGGCCCCGGTATCTCGTTCAAGCTGACGGAGGCGCGCGACAAGGGGTTGCGGGGTCGTAGGATAGCCTTCGACCTGCCGACGACCGAACGCGGACCGCGGCATCTGCCGGACTACAGGGCGCTACTCCAAGCCACCGCTCCCGATGCCGGCGTCGCAGTCCGCGCGCTCGACATTCTTGACCGGCTGGCGCAGGCCGAGGCAACTGTCCATGGCGTCCCGCTCGACAAGGTGCATTTCCACGAGATCTCGAATTGGGATTCCATAGCCGACATCCTGCTGACGTCTTTCGTTCTGGAGCGGATTGGGATCGTCAGCGCCTCCACCTCGCCAATCCCTCTCGGGTCTGGTCAGATCGAGACTGAACACGGCACGATGCCGGTCCCGGCGCCGGCGACTCTCGAACTCCTTCGCGGGCGCGACGCGATTGACGACGGACGCCAAGGCGAAAGGGTCACACCGACGGGCGCGGCAATACTGGCTCATCTCGAGCCTGCTTCTCGGCAGCCGCTCGGGCAAATGCGCTTGCAAAAGGCCGGATACGGGCTCGGGAATCGCTCCCTTGACGGCATGGCGAACTGCCTGCGCCTGTCGTTCTTCCAACTGGATGCGTTGCAACCGGAGCGGGACAGGGTGGCCATTCTCACCTTCCATATCGACGACCAGATACCGGAAGACCTCGCCGTGGCGCTCGATCGGCTGAGGGGCCGGCCTGATGTTCTGGAAGTGCTGCAATTTACCGTTCAAGGCAAGAAGGGACGAACGGCCTTCCGCTTGGAGGTCATTTGTCACGAAGAGGCCGCGGATGCCGTAGCGCATGCCTGTTTTGGTGAGACGACGACGATCGGGATGCGCCTGCATCGCGAAGACCGACTCCTGCTTCCTCGGCGAGAAGTGACGGTCGAGAGCAATGGCCAAAGAATCCGCGCAAAGTTGAGTGTCCGTCCGAATGGTACGACGATTGTCAAACCAGAGAACGACGACCTCGCCCAGGCCGGCGAAAATGACGACCGAAGTCGCATCCGTCTGGATGTTGCGAATGCCCTCTCCGGTCGCGGGATGGGCGAGGCATGACTTAGCTTGCTCATGACGACCAGCACATCCCTGGCCGAATTATTGGAGTGCGGGAACTACGCTGTCACAAAGAAATCCACCGATCGAAACAAATGACGGAGCCAAATGATGAAAATGCTTGGTGCCCTTCTGGTCCCGCTGTCTGCCTTGCCCGCCGTGGCGCATGATGGCGGTTCGATTGCCCATGTTCACCCCCACGGGATGGAGGTTTTTGCCGTCGCTGCGGTCGGTCTGGCATTTGCCGGATTTGTCGCTTGGAAGGCAAGGAACCGGTAGCGATCCCTACTTCGAGTTCGATCTCGAAATGACAAATGTTGTCTTTGGATTGGCTTTCCGTCCAAGCAGGTTACCCTATCAACCTCCAGAGACGCCTCAAGTATCTGGAGGCGGAACCGAAAATGTCCGGATTGGCGTTCTGCACTGCAGAATTCCTAGTTTCATGTATTCGGCTGCTTCGGGCCGTTCACGAGGGCCGGAAACCATGCTGCGCCTGCGAAGGGCCGTGCCCGGCCAACGACAGGAATGCGCAGGGAGCAGAAGTAGCAAGCCCAACGCCCTGTCGACTGCTGCCTCAGCCATGAAGCACTTTCCGGTGCGATGCCATGAGCGCGGCTGTGAGGCCCTCCGAGAGATCGCTTGTTCGCCACAGCGCAAGCCCAGGCACTCCGCGTGTTCGCAGTGTTCGCAGTGTTCGCAGACGCTTCATACGGATCTCAGTTTCGTCGCGCCCAGACAAAACTCCGTCGAAGCGCAGGTGGCTTTCTGAACTTCGACCCAGGTTTGCATGGATCATCCGCTCAACGGCGCGCCTTCCTGATTGAACCCACCACCGAGGCTCGATCTGGAGGTCTATCCGTACCTGCGACGCGCCGAAGTGCAGACGACGTCGGCGACCAATCTATGTTCCCGAAGGACCTCGCACTTGAACTCGGCGCGCGTGTGTTCCAAGCGGACGTTGAAACCTTGCGAAAAGAAACTGACGACCAGACCGCTGGGAGTCCGAGGACGACACACATTGAGCCAGAGACCATGAACACGACGGACAAGAAGCAGCGCGAAGCCATCAAGTTTCTGAAGGATCACTTTCCCGACAGGGAGCCGTGGGATGGAGACGTAGAGTTCTTCCTGACCAGGGAATTTCTGCTTGCAGGAAATCTCTCGGCAACGGTGTCGCTGAAAGAGGAGACTGAGAAGCTCGATCGGTTCGGCAAGGCCATCTCGGACGCGTGGTCGATCTACTCCAGCATGTCTCTCCGGACGAAGACGGCTATGACCAAGGTACCTTCATCGTCCGACAGGTCTGCGCGGGAAGGCGTCCCGGATCGCACACCCGTGGAACTGCGCAAGCCTGGCTATGAGAGCACTCGAGAGAACCTGCTGCGGGAGTTGATCTCGCTCCATCGGGCGGTGCTCGGATACAACCCCCGCAACTACCAGGATCTGGAAGGCACCTCTCGAGATCCTGGAATGATCAAGACCGCGAAACTTGAACTGGCCAAACTCCTCGACCTGAATCCTCAGGCCAGGGCAAACGAACATGACCAGAAGATCCATTTCGCCGATGCTGCAAGGCGCCTCTGGAAGCGCTACACTGGCAACGAGGCGCCGTTGAAATCGGACGGCCCCTTTCTGAAATTCCTGGATGATCTTGTTGTGTTTGCCGGCGTCCATGACGCGCCGGGTTGGTCGTCGGAGTCGATAATGTCGGCATGGGAAAAGTCAAAACGTCAATAGAATCAATGTCAAGGTGCGCTCGGGCAAATAGATTGGAGGCTGCGTAAAGTGCCACGTTGGCCGTAGCGGGGCAATTTGAGACTACCACGACGCAAGAGGTAGTTTCATGATCGAGCAACCCAATCTCCCCGACCCGCAGGTATACCTCCGCCCCTCGGAGGCCTCACGGTACATCGGGATCTCGACCTCCAAGCTGGCGAAGCTTCGGCTTCGACACAATCGTTCCGAGGGTCCAGCCTTCGTCAAGCTCTCCGGCTGCGTTCTCTATCGCCGCCAGGACCTCGACGAATGGCTCAGCCGGAATCTCGTCAAGGCCTAGGCACCCGGAGCCCAAGCTCGGTTTCGTTCGGGCTTGGCGCAGCTCCAGCAGGCAGAAATCTCACGATCGAATGGTGATGCAATGACAGTGATCAACACTGGCAAATGGACAGACCTGTCCGACATAGACGCAAACGATGCACCCACGCCCCTCATCAAACCGCTTCCACAGGCAACCGAGGTTCCAATTGCAGACCTTGGTCCTCTCATCGAGCCACTCAAGGCAATCGAAACCCTGACACAGGCGCCGTTTGCGATCATTCTCAATGCCGTCCTCGGCTCCATCAGTGTCGTTGCACAGCCTCATGCCAATGTACGGACCCTCGCGGGAAGCACATCCCCGATCAGCCTCTTCTGCCTGAGCATCGCGCGCTCAGGTGAACGAAAGACGCAAGTGGACAGCCTTGCGACAGCCCCGATCAGGGAATACGAGGCACCACGAATGATCCGCTACCAGCGGGACTGGCAGTCCTATGAAGAGCAGCTGAGATCTGGTCATGCCCCGGGCGATTCCGGCGCCGTCATCGAGGACCCTGACCAGGAAGATCGCCCCTGCCGGGACGTTTCCGAACCACCCGTGAGCCCCCAGATCCTCTTCGAGGACACTACGATCGAGGGCAAGATCAAGCATTTCCAGAATGGTCGCCCATCGACCGGGATCTTCACCGACGAGGGCGGGATCATCTTTGGCGGATACTCCATGAATGCGACCAACAAGGACAAGACCGCCGCCCTGCTTTCCAAGCTCTGGGACGGCAAGGCACTCAAGAAGAACACTGCTGGCGGCCAACCGATCTTTCTTCCAAACAGGCGCGTCTCTGCGCACATCGCGGTTCAGCCGGCCATCGCGAGGAAGCTCCTGTCCGACGAGACCCTTCAGGACCAGGGGATCTTTGCCAGGTATCTCCTCGCTTTTCCCGACACGAAACAGGGCCAACGCTTCATTCGAATGGACATGGCCACAATCGACGCACGACGAAAGGCCGAGGCGTGCCTCGAAGCGTTCGGCAAGCGTTTGACTGCGCTTCTGGAAAGGAAATTGCCAACGGTCGACGGGGATGCGCTTCAGCTGAAGCCGCGAACGCTGGAGATGGAAGATGCAGCCTTCCAGGACCTCCGCGACTTCTACAACGTCACCGAGGAGGCCCAACAGGACGGAGAGCGTTTCGCGGACATCCGCGCGCATGCATCGAAGGCACCCGAGCAGGCCGCCCGGATCGCCGGCGTGATTGCTCTCTTCGAAGACCCCGATGCAACCGTCGTGTCGAGACGACAGATGTCGGTCGCGATTACCCTCGCAAACTTCTACCTCGAGGAGGCCTTGCGCGTGCTGGTTACGGGCACCGTGCCCAAGAACGTCGAGGAAGCGGAAACCCTGCGCCTATGGCTCCGGGACAAATGGGACGAGGAGTTCATCGATGTCAGCGCAGCATGCAACCGCGGTCCGGGTTCCCTCCGCACGGCAGATCGGATCAAGCGGCTCTTCGCGGTCCTGGAAGAATTCGGGTGGCTTCAAAGGGTGACGGGAGTTCACCTGGTCATGGGGCGACGGAGCCGAAGCGCCTTTCGCGTCATCCGCGGCTAGCAGCAAGATGCACCGCGCAGAAGGACTTGAAGCCGTTCGGCAGATCCTGCGGAACGCCGAACGGCTCTTCCCGCCACCCGACATTCCCACGGATCCCGTCGGACATTCGCAACATTCGCAGGGTTCGCAAGCGTTTCATCCCGACCACCAGCTCTCGGACACGGAAAGGGACCACTTCGAGGAGCGTGCCGCGATCATGGAATACGAGGGAGGTCTCGACCGAGCCGCCGGCGAAGCCCTCGCCCTCCTCTCAGTCCTCGCCTGCAGAAGACGAAACTAGAGATGCAGCGTTTGGTCTGCTTCGCCGACTGAGCGGAGATCTGAGTCAATCCGTCAGATTGCCGGTCCGGACCCGAAGCGGACACGGGCGCTACTTTGTGGTAAGCTCTTCCAACGGCGTGAAAGACGCGCAAAAAAACAACATGAACCGGAGATCGCTATGCTCAAGATTGCCGATCGCTCCGATGAAGATGAGGTGCTGGCCGGACTAACATTGGGCTTCTCCGCGGATCCGTTCATGCGCTGGCTCTACCCAAAACCGGATGCATTCTTGCAGCATTTTCCCCGTGTAATGAGTTTTTTCGGCGGACGTGCTCTCGACCATGGAGCCGCATATCGAAACGAGGATTGCACCGCGGCCGTCCTGTGGCTTCCGCCTGATGTGCATCCGGACGAGGACAACCTTTTGGCGTGTTTCGAGGAAACCGTCTCCCCGGAAAAACACGCCGCACTCTTCGCGACCTTCGAACAAATGGACAGGTTTCACCCGAGCGATCCGTGCTGGCACCTGGCATTCATCGCCGTCGATCCTTCAAGCCAGGGCAAGGGCTTGGGGTCTTCCCTTTTGAAGAAATCGCTTGAGCAATGCGACACCGACCAAAGACCGGCCTATCTGGAATCCACGAACCCAGCAAACCTGTCGCTTTATCGGCGTTTCGGGTTCGAGCAGATTGGGTTGATTGAAACAGATGAGGCGCCCCCCTTGTTTCCAATGCTCCGTGCTCCCGTTTGAACCGTGGTTTATCCAGCAGCCTAGCCCCCAGAAGCGGAACTCGCTTGAAGGCGACCGAATGGGAACGACTGGCAGGAAGCATCGGTGCAGCGGTCGTCGAACCCCTCTGCGGGGCGCAACTCTAGTGCTCTGGCATGATTCAATTCATCGACACGGTTTCGCCCAGTCCGCCATCGCCTTAGACGGGCCGGGCGATGTCGCCACCCACCTACTCGATCGTGATGTCGCCAGAGATCGTATTGGTGAACTTCCCGGTTTCGGGGTCCGTCAGAGAGGAGAAGGTGCCGCCACCGCTGGCGCCGGCCCACGCGCCTGATCCTCCGGACACCGACCAATCGCCGGTCAATGCGCCGTCGGCCCCCATGGCCATTGCCTTCCAGACCATGACTGCTTTATCACCGGAGGCCGTTTCGTAGACGCAATTGCCCCCTCCCGAAACTTCGGTCCCCTTGATTTCAAAAGTACCGAAACACGGGCCGCTTGCCCCTTCAAGCGGATGCCCCGCTGCGACCTCGAACATCTCGTAGCTCCCTGTGGTGCGAACAACGATGTGTCCCTCGGCAATTGGAATCGGTTCACTCGAGCTTGTGCCGGTGCCAACCGCTCCGCTGCTGAACGTTTCGGCAAAAGCCGGACTGGCTACCAAGATCACCGCAATAATCAAAAACCGCATGGCAAGTTCCTTCCTGAAATGGTCGGCCCGGTTCCCGTGTTTGGGACCAAGCCTGTGAGGCAAGTTAGTGCGAAACGGCGCCAAATGGAAGAAAGCGGACTTACGCCCGATACGGGTCTGTGGTCGCTCTGCGCAGGAATGAGACTTTGCGTTCACCGGCCGCCGGCAGGTCATATCCAACACATCAAAGAGATCGCTGGGGGGGGCGAAACTCCCTCGCATGTCGGAGGGACCGGGGGGCCAAGAAACGCGACGTCGAACCGGATCTTGGCAATTCAGACCGCGCTGTGATCTACTCGATTCGAGCCATCGGGGGAGGGACCTGAATGAGCCTAGAGGTCATCGGTGCCGGTTTCGGACGCACGGGTACGGAATCCATGAAACTGGCGCTCGAGAAGCTAGGGTTCGGACCTTGCTATCACATGCGCGAAGTTATCAGCCGCGACCGCATCGACCTGTGGTGCGATGCCGCGTCTGGCCGACTTCCGAACTGGGACGAAGCCTTCGCAGGTTATCGTGCGACGGTCGATTGGCCTGCCGCGCGGTTCTGGCGCGAGATTGCCATGCACTATCAGCAGGCGAAAGTCCTGCTGACGGTTCGCAGCGCCGAATCCTGGTATGCCAGCATGCAGAAGACGATCCTGCGCGTTCTGCGCGAAAAACCCGATCCGAACCCCGTCGCCATTCCGCTGATTCGTGACGGCGTTTTCAAAGGCAACATCACGGACAAGGATCACATGATCGCGGCCTACGAACGCAATACCGCGGAGGTGCAGGCCGCGTTCGGGGCCGACAGACTTCTGACATACGAACTCGGCGAGGGATGGACCCGCCTGTGTGATTTCCTTGGCTGCGACGTGCCGGACGAACCGTTCCCCCGTTCGAACGAAGCCGACGATTTCATGGAAACCAACGCCCGACTAGATAGCCTGCGCAGGGGAGGAGAACCAGCCTAGCGCCGGAGGCGGGCGCATGCGGCTCCGGAAATGCGGGTCAAGACCTGCACCGGCAGAGTGTGAATTCGCGCTCTTTCCCGCACACCGGACCTTTGCCCGAAACCGACCAACGGCAGCACTGCGCAGTTCACTGCCGTTCGCGCTGGCGCGGGAGGTCCGGTCGCCGCCGACCTGGATCGAAAGGTTAGTTTGCCGAAATTTTGTTGAAAAACTTTGCTTGTTTGGTGGTGTGACCGCTGATTCAATTTCTTCAGCGA
>NZ_JBHTJT010000030.1:0-217966 GCF_042676185.1 Tropicimonas aquimaris
AGATGGAACCAAGGCGGGTCATGCACTAACAATCAAACCGGACCAGTCAGATCAGGCTCCCCAGTGCTCACGTTGCATCTTGCGAAGGAAGTGCAGCAGTACCGAGCCTTCGGCGAGGTAGGTGTAGATCGTGACGGTCTTTGGACGGGTCAGTAGTTCCATCGGGACCGTGAGGATGAACAACCCCTCGCTCAGCTTGTAGAGTGAACCTGACTTGGCCTTCTCGTAGAGGCCCCGGTCAAAGGTCCGGCTGCCTTGTTCGTATCTTGTGTCCCACTTGGGCGTGGGCTCGACGCGACCATCTCCGTGCACCTCCGCCATTCCAAGAGCGACGTAGTCCTCGTCAAACTCGATGGGTTTGACTGATTGCTCGTGCTCGAACGGGTTGATGACCTCGTCGATAATCAGGTTGTAGTCGTCGAGCATATTTTTGGTGTGTATTGTCGGCGGGTTCTTTCCATCGAACTCAACTGACACTGTGACCTGGTGCTCTTGCGTGGCAATCGTGCCTAGCCGGAAGTAGAGGGCGTGGGTGCACACCAGTGACTTGCCCTCACGAATAAGCTTCTCTGCATGGTCGCTCTTGCGTCCTTTTGTATCGACCGGTTGAGTGAGCCGGAAACCAGACTGCTTGAGAGCACCGTCGATGTAGCGGCCCACTTCCGACAAGGAGGGGACAACGGTGAGGTACTTCTCACCCTTCTCGAAACGACTGAGGATTTGCGAGGATTTGCCCCATCCACAGGGCATATCAATGATACGGATATGGGTCATGATGACCTCCTTGGCTGCGGTCCGTTGGACCAAGTTTCATGGTAGGAGAAGGTCGAGAGAGAGCGGACCTCGATGCCCGGGTGACGATGCGCGCGGCATAGCAACTTGGGACACAGCGAGCAGATGCGCGGCAGCAGTAGCTCGGTCCGGTGCTCACATCGCATTCGGTGGTAGACCGACGCAGCATTGTGATTGCTCAGGTCATCTGGGAATCACCCAATAACACTCTCTCACAGGAAATCTGATTTTTCTGTTTATTTTCAGACTATTAAATACCACCCACTCCACGGCAAATGGAGCAAGGTCGCGACTTCCTCGGGTGATGTCGCGCTTTCTCTCTATGGATGCAGGGAGAATGGGACGATGTTGCCCCGACGCCGAAAGCGGCGATGCTCGCGCCTTGACTTTGACTGTGAGACGGAGGTTTCGGCCGCAGCAGGCGGGTGCAGGTCCATCAGCACTTGCTCCCACGCACCGATAGCTAAGAAGGACCATGGTCACACCATCATCACCAGAAGATCAGGCATGATGGGCAGGATCAGGCAACTAGGTAGAAACCGCAGACCATACGGGCAATGCAAAGGAAGGGGACGCCGCAGGACGATTCTCGCAGGGCGGAGCGAAGCACGCATGATAACTTGCTCGGACGCTTGCTCCGTCTAGACGACTAGGGGAAGAGACCAGTTGGCTCTACCTGGGACCGCTTCGCCAACCTTTGCTGGACACTCCTGCCTCCAACGCCACCGGTACAACGGAAAAAGAGCAGCGCACCCCAGCGAGCCAACCCATGCAGTTCTATCTGCAGGAAGGACCACAATAACTCATGCCCAATGCGCGCGGCTCCCCAGCGCCATGCAAGGGAGACCAGCAATCCTTCCTTCTCTCAATAGGCGGAGCGGCTTGGGCCTTCCACGACGAGAGCAGACGCCCTGCTGACGACGTTCAAGCAGATCATGCTGCCCTCATCTTCTTTGCGAGGTCCTCCGCCCGAAGGTGTGTGTAACGAAACAACATGCGAGGGTCCCTGTGGCCGCTAATCAAAGCAACCTCGGGCACGCTCAATCCCATCTCGAAGAACCGGCTCACCGCCTCATGCCTCAGGTCATGAAACCGTAGATCGCTTATCGTGGGCCGGGACACGGCGACCCGGCCTTTGCAACGCTCCCAAGCTTGACGAAATGCGTTTGCTGATATCGGGAACACGAGATCCGGTCCCGTATCCCTGTGAGTTCTGCGTTGTGTCAGAAGACCCAATGCTACGTCGCTGAGCGGTATCCGGCGGGCGTGACCGGTCTTCGTAACCGGGATCGCCAAAGTTCCGGTATCGAAGCAGATGTCGGCCCAGCGTAGATTCAGCATCTCACCACGCCGCATGCCAGTCTCGACTGCCAACAGAATACCCGTCCTGAGCCACTCATTGCGGCTCTTGTCGCTTTCTTTTAGCAGGGCCTCGAGTTCTCCGGCTTGCAGACGGCGGTCCCGAGCATTCGGTGACGCTGGCTTGCGCACACGAGCAACGGGGTTCTCCGGTAAGGCTATGTCCCACTCCAAACGAGCGACCTCGAAGATTGCGCGCAACAGGCCTAGGTCTCGGATTACCGTGCCAGCACTGACAGTGCGGAGACGCTCATCCCGGTAACGACTGAAAGTCTGAGGGGTGATCCTCGACAGCGGCTGCGCTGCCCATGGCTGACGTACCATCAGATCGAGACGCTTGTTCTCGGACGCGGCTCCCCGCTTCCGAGACGTGACCTCACGCCTGTACCGCTCTAACACATCACGCACCGTCATTCGGTCGAGAACCCGGTGATCCACACGCAGCGCAGAGGCTTCGATCTCGGTCTCGGTCTGTCGTGCCCACCGTTCCGCGTCACGCTTTGTGGTGAAGGATTTGGTGCGTGCAGTATGTCCCTTGATGCGGACTTGCGCCTGCCACTTGCCGTTGCGGTTCCTAATCGTGGCCATGTCATAACTCCTCTCGGTGTGACCAGAGTGTGACAAGCTGCAAATCAGGAGTTTCTCCCGCCATGCCCTGCAACGGTTCTCACCGTTAAAAACAAGGAGCTTGGCGGTGGCGCACCCGAGAGGATTCGAACCTCTGGCCTCTGCCTTCGGAGGGCAGCGCTCTATCCAGCTGAGCTACGGGTGCGTGCCGATGGCGTATAGCCAACCTGCCCGCGCCCCGCAATGCCCAATCTGATGCGTGGCGCGATCGTTTGGCCCTGTGGACCGCTCAGCCGAAGAGCTCGTGGCAGAACTCCAGCGCGTCCACCAGCGAGTCGACTTCCTCGACCGTGTTGTAGAGCCCGAAGGAGGCGCGGCAGGTGGCCGAGAGGCCGAGGTGATCCATCAGCGGGCCGGCGCAATGGTGGCCCGCGCGGACGGCGACGCCCTTCTTGTCGAGCACGGTCGAGATGTCGTGCGGATGCGCCCCGCCTTCGAGGGTGAAGGAGAAAATCGCCCCCTTTCCCGCCGAGCGCCCCTGCAGGTTGAGCCAGTTGAGCCCCTCCAGCCGTTCGCGGGCATAGTCCCGCAGACCGCGCTCATGGGCGGACACGTTCTCCATGCCGAGCCCCATCAGGTATTCCAGCGCCACGCCGAGGCCGATCTGCTGCACGATCGCCGGCGTGCCGGCCTCGAACTTCATCGGCGGGTCGGCATAGGTGATCTCGTCCTTGTGGACCTCGCGGATCATGTCGCCTCCACCGAGGAAGGGGCGCATCTCGGCCATCCTCTCCTTGCGAATGTGGATCGCGCCGGAGCCCGAGGGACCGTAGAGCTTGTGGCCGGTGACCGCATAGAAATCTGCGCCGATGGCGTCGAGGTTCACCGGGCCGTGCACCGCCGCCTGGCTGCCGTCGAGCAGCACGGGCACCCCCTTGGCATGGGCGCCGTCGACCACCGCCGCCGCGTCCACCATCGTGCCGAGCACGTTGGACATGTGGGTCAGGGCCACCAGCTTGGTGCGCGGGCCAATGGCGTCGATCACGGCCTGCGGATCCAGGTCGCCATTGATGTCGACGTCGACCCATTTCAGGACCACGCCCTGCCGCTCGCGAAGGAAGTGCCAGGGCACGATGTTGGCGTGGTGCTCCATCACCGACAGGACGATCTCGTCGCCGGCCTCGAGCCGCGGCGCGGCCCAGCCGTAAGCAACGAGGTTGATGCCCTCAGTGCTGCCCGAGGTCATGACGATTTCGCGTTCATCCGCGACCCCGAGGAAGCGCGCCACGATGCCCCGCACAGCCTCGTATTTCTCGGTCGCGATGTTGGAAAGCGTGTGCAGCCCACGGTGCACGTTGGCGTATTCCTCGGCATAGCCGCGCGTCACCGCGTCGATCACCGCCTGGGGCTTCTGCGCCGAGGCGCCGTTGTCGAGGTAGACCAGCGGCCGACCGTTGATCTTGCGCGACAGGATCGGGAAATCGCGGCGGACCGCTGCGACGTCATACATTGGGAGAGGCTCCGAAGAAGATCGCGATGAGGATGCCGCTCACGATCGTGACGAGGAAGCCGATGGAGACCATCGACAGCAGGACCATCACGAAGACCGCGAGGGAATTGGTGAAGCCGTGCAGGGCGCAGATGAACTGGGTCAGCACGAAGAACCACAGCACGATCAGGCCGATCACGACCAGTGACAGCACGAAGGGCACCATTGTCCCGACGAGAACGCCCGCAACGCCGATGGCGAGAATGAAGATCTGGTGCCAGGCCACCAGCGCCACCGCGCCGGCGCGGTTGCCCTGCCCGCCGAAGAACCGCCCGATGATATCGATGGCAAAGACCATCACCACGCTGTTGAGCGCCTGCCCGAAGGTCACGACCAGCGGGTTGCCCCAGACCTGGGTCACGAATTCGGCCTCCTCGTCGCTGGCGTCCCGAAGGTACAGCTCGACCGGAATGCCGAAGATGACGACGGTCAGCAGGATGCCGAGCGCCAGCGCCTCCCAGCCGACACGCTCGGGCAGGTTCAGCGCGATAACCCGGCGCGCGGCATCGCGCGGGGCCCGCAGGGTCTCGACGACGAGAGCGCCAAACCGTGGAAGTTGTTCACTCATCCTAATTGCCTTCAGCCTGCCGGGGCCGTTTCGGCCTCGACCAGCGATATGGCCCACAGGGCACAGAACGCAAGGGCCACGACCCATTCCATCGTTTGGAGTTGCGCCCCTGGCCCTATCAGGTGCTGCACAATGCCGCGCAGGAGCATCAGCGGCGAGACGGCGAGCACCGTCCAGAACAGAGCTGCGCGCGAGCGCAGGAAACTGCCCCGTCCGCCGATGGCCCGAGCCACCAGATGCACGATGCCTGCCAGTCCGTAGAACAGCAGCGGTGCGATAAAGAGCCAGCCGAAGAAGGTGTTGATCACACGGGCCTCGGCCGGCGCCTCGGGCGGCCATTGCGGCCCGCCGGCCACCGCCGCTGGCAGATGCGAGACAAAGATCACGAAACAGCCGGCCACGAGGTAGACAAGGATCCGCGCTTCCGGGCGGTCATCCCCAGACAGCGAGGCAAGCAGGCGCCGCATCACCTGACGCGGCGCCCGGAAGGTCCGGAGGATCTCGGCGGAAACCGACACGACTCAGCCCCTGCGCCGCTCCAGCCACCCTTCGAGGCGGCTCAGGACGTCGGCGGCGATGCCCTCGTCCTCGATCTCCGCGATGGCTTCCGCGACGAAGGCGATGACCATGAGGTCGGTCGCGATCGGTGCCGGGATGCCGCGGGAGCGCAGGTAGAAAAGGCCCTCCTCGTCGATCGCGCCCGAGGTGGAGCCATGCGAGCAGGCGACGTCGTCGGCGTAGATCTCCAGCTCCGGCTTGGCGAGGAACTGGCTGTCGTCGTCGAGCAGCAGCGACTGGCTGATCTGGTAGCCGTCGGTCTTCTGCGCGCCTTCCTTGACGAGGATCTTGCCCTGGAAGACGCCGACCGCGCCGTTGCGCAGCACCTTCTTGAACACCTGCCGGCTCTCGCAGCGCTCCGCATCGTGGGTGATGAAGACGGTGTCGTCGTGGTGGAAATCCCCCGTCGCCCCGTCGCCGAGCGCCGCGCCGGCCACGTGGGCCACCGAATCGTCGCCGGTAAGCTCGATCACCGCCTCGTTGCGGGTCAGCGCGCCGTTGGCGGTGAGGGTGAAGGACTTGAAGGTGCTCTCCTTGCCGAGACGGGCGAAGATGTGGGTCACGGCGCGACGCTCGTGGGTGCGGCCCTGCGTGCGGACGTGGTGGAACGCGCCGCCGTCGGCGACCTCGACCTCCATCACGGTGCTCAACCGCGCGGCGGCCGGACCGTTTTCCACGACCGTCAGGTCCGCGCCCTCTTCCACCTTCACCACGTGGTGCAGCATGGCGTCGGATTCGGCGCTGCGGTTCAGGTAGATCAGGTTGATCGGCCTGGCCGCCTTGCCGGTGACCCGGATCACAACCCCGACCCGCGCGAAGGCGGTGTTGAGCGCGGCCAGCGGCCGCTCCACCGGGTCCTGCCCGCGGGTTTCCAGCACGCCGTAGAGGTCGCGCGCCCAGTGGATGTCGGCCGCGCCGGCGGTTTCGAGCGTCTCGATCTCCACCCCGGCAAGGCTCAGATCGTCCGAGGCCTCAGGGTCGAACTCGCCATCGACGAAAACGATCTTCAGCCGGTCGATATCGTCGAACACGGCGGACTCGTAAGGCTCGAAGACCCTCGCCGCGGGCACGTCGGGCTGCACCAGCGTCTCGGGACGGGTGTATTTCCAGTATTCGTCACGGGCATGCGGCAAGCCCATCGCCTGCACGCGCGCCTGTGCCGCCCGGCGCGCCTCAGCCAGCCACGCTCCGCTCTCGGGCAACTGCAGCGTGGCCAGGCGCGTGCTCGTGGCGTCCAGTTTCTGCTGGGTCAACGCCATGTCACGCCACCTCCGTCAGGATGTCGCCGTAGCCGTTGTTCTCGACTTCCAAGGCCAGTTCCGGCCCGCCGGTCTTCACGATGCGGCCGTCGGCCATGATGTGGACGACATCGGGTTTGATGTGATCGAGCAGGCGCTGGTAATGGGTGATGACCAGGAAAGAGCGCCCCTCGTTGCGCAGCGCATTGACGCCCTCGGAGACCAGCTTCATCGCGTCCACGTCGAGGCCGGAATCGGTCTCGTCAAGGATGCACATCTTGGGCTCAAGCATCGCCATCTGCAGGATTTCGTTGCGCTTCTTTTCGCCGCCCGAGAAGCCGACGTTGACCGGGCGCTTGAGCATCTCGGCGTCGATCTTGAGGGTCTTGGCCTTGGCGCGGATCTCCTTGAGGAAGTCGGCGGCCGACATCTCTTCCAGCCCGCGGGCCTTGCGCTGTGCGTTCACCGCGGTGCGCAGGAAGGTCATGTTGCCGACGCCGGGGATCTCGACCGGGTATTGAAACGCGAGGAAGAGGCCGGCCGCGGCACGCTCTTCGGGTTCCAGGTCCAGCAAGTCCACGCCATCCATCACGGCCTCGCCCTCGGTCACCTCGTAGCCGTCACGGCCCGAGAGCACATAGGACAGGGTCGACTTGCCGGAGCCGTTCGGCCCCATGATCGCGTGCACCTTGCCGGTCTCGACCGTCAGGTCGACGCCCTTGAGGATCTGCTTGTCCTCTTCTTCAAGTTTGACGTGCAGGTTCTTGATTTCCAGCATTTTCATCCTCGCATGCAAAGCGGGCCGGCGCCCTGGGAGGGCCCGGCCATTGGGTTCGAAATTCGGTGAGTGGAGAGCGGCGTCAGCCGCCGGTTATGGTGGAGACCAGCCTTGTTATCCCAGTGGTCACCTCGGTGAAGTCGATTGCTGCGTCCTCTTCCGCAAGCTCCGCCTGCACCAGGGAGAACACCGACCAAACGGAGCCGGCCAGCAGAATCGACAGCATCATGGTGATCCTGCTGCCGAGATGTTTCAGCCCGATCTTCTTTTTCCTGGCCTTGCTGGACGGCATGACGACACCGTCGGGCGTCCACTGCTTGCCCTTCTCGATCCGGGCAATCCGCTCGGCAAATCCCCGATCGGCTGTTCCAGCGTATGCCATCACTCGCTACCTTTCCACTTCCTATGGGAAGGGAAACTGGCTCCAAAACGGGGCGATATTTCGGCGAAATCAGCACTTATCCGAGCCTGACCGCCGTGCCCGAGGCAGAGACCATGAGCATGTTGTTGATGACCTCGTAGTCGAGGTCGACGCCGACGACGGCGTTGGCGCCAAGGGCCGCTGCGCGTTCTTCCAGCTCCCGCAGGGCGGTCTGGCGGGCCTCGCCGAGGCTGGCCTCGTAGCTGCCCGACCGGCCACCGATGATGTCGGTGATGCCGGCAAAGAGATCGCGGAACACATTTGCGCCCAGAATCGCCTCGCCGACGACGATGCCGCAGTACTCGGTGATCTGGCGGCCTTCGACGGCCGGGGTCGTTGTGACGATCATCTCGCGAGTCCTTTCATCTCGTATCCCGAGGCGCGTGCCTCTTCGGCGCGGAGGCCCAAGCCGTCCGTCGCCCGCGGCGAGGCGGTAGCCCCCTGCCCGGCGCGCAGTTCTGCGGGGAACGCCTCGACCAGCGCCTGCCGGCAGGCTGCGACACCGGCCGCGTGGCCGATGGTCTCGGGCAGGCCCGCCCGGATCGCCGCCCCGATTTCGTCCACCGCCAAGGGCGTCGGCAGCGCGCGGCCGACGCTGGCAGCGTAGTCGTAGAACTTCAGCGCCGCGGCTCCATGGTTGCCGCTAGGATCGAGCCACGTGTTCGGAACCCCGAAGGCATCGGCAACGGTCATCCCGTGCAGGCTCGACGAAAACACGTAGGCGCAGGAGGCGATCTGGCGCACCACGTCCAGCGGATCTTCCGCGGTGACGTCGATCAACATCAGCCGCGGGTCCTCCGCCAGCGCCGTCACGAGCGCCGGGTCCCCGCGTTTGCTCAGGTGCGGCACCACGCCGATCCTGTCCTGCCGCTGCGGCGCTTCCTCAAGCAACTCGGGCGCTAACAGGCCCGGATCGCCATAGCCCTCCGCCCGCTGCCCCAGCAGCGTCGCGGTGATCGGCCCGCGCAGAAGAGCCAGCCGGACGTTTGCCAGGAACCCGCTGGACACCGGCGCCATCATTCCGCTTCCCCAGATCACCGGCCGGCTGCCATCGTGGCGCGGCTCGGCATGGGCGTTGGCGATCATCGTCATCAGGCTGCCCGCGGCATAGAGCTCGCACTCGCCCCGGTGCGCCCAGGCAACCGGACGGCCGGCCAGATGCGCGACCACCAGCGGTGACAGCGCATCGCCGAAGTTCGGCTCCTTGCGATACCAGAAGAGTTTTATCGGAGCCTCTGCGGCCATCCCATCCGATCCCTGCGACCGTTTCCAAAAGCGCCAGGGTCGCCCACCCCGGCGCCACCACGCAATCCCCTGTCCAAGTTGCACCCTCGAGGCGTGGCGCCGGCCCTCGCCGGCCCGCCACGACGCCTCCGGGCCTCAAGCCTCAGCCGACAGAGCCTTCCAGCGAGATCGCCACGAGCTGCTGGGCTTCCATGGCGAATTCCATCGGCAGCGCCTGCAGCACTTCCTTGCAGAAGCCGTTGACCACGAGGGCCACCGCCTCTTCCTCGTCCATGCCGCGCTGGCGGCAGTAGAAGAGCTGGTCATCGTCCACCTTGGAGGTCGTCGCCTCGTGCTCCACCCGGCTCGAGTTGTTCTTCACCTCGATGTAGGGAACGGTGTGCGCTCCGCAGGTCGAGCCGATCAACAGGCTGTCGCACTGGGTGTAGTTGCGCGATTCCTTGGCCTTCGGGTGCACCGAGACCAGCCCGCGATAGGTGTTCTGGGCCTTGCCGGCGCTGATCCCCTTGGAGACGATCCGCGAACGGGTGTTCTTGCCGAGGTGCACCATCTTGGTGCCGGTATCGGCCTGCTGGTAGTTGTTGGCGATGGCGATCGAGTAGAACTCGCCCTGGCTCTCCTCGCCGCGCAGCACGCAGGAGGGGTATTTCCAGGTGATCGCCGACCCGGTCTCGACCTGCGTCCACATCACCTTGGAGCGGTCGCCCCGGCAATCCGCGCGCTTGGTCACGAAGTTGTAGATCCCGCCGTGGCCGTTCTCGTCGCCCGGGAACCAGTTCTGCACGGTGGAATACTTCACCTCCGCATCCTCGAGCAGCACGATCTCGACCACCGCGGCGTGGAGCTGCGCGACATCGCGCTGCGGCGCGGTGCAGCCTTCGAGGTAGCTCACATAGGAGCCCTTGTCGGCGATGATCAGGGTGCGCTCGAACTGGCCGGTGTTCTCGGCGTTGATCCGGAAGTAGGTCGAGAGCTCCATCGGGCAGCGCACGCCCGGCGGCACATAGACGAAGGACCCGTCGGAGAAGACCGCCGAGTTCAGCGTCGCGAAGAAGTTGTCGGACTGCGGCACGACCGAGCCCAGGTATTTCTTCACCAGCTCGGGGTGCTCCTTGATCGCCTCGGAGATCGAGCAGAAGATCACGCCGGCCTCGGCCAGCTCCTTCTTGAAGGTCGTGCCCACCGAGATCGAGTCGAACACAGCGTCAACCGCGACCTTGCGGCCCTCCTCCGGAGTCTCACCCGCGCCCTCGACACCGGCAAGAATAGCCTGCTCCTTGAGCGGGATGCCGAGCTTGGCATAGGTCTCCAGGAGCTTGGGATCCACATCGTCGAGCGACTTCGGCTTTTCCTTCATGGAGACCGGCGCAGCGTAGTAATACTGGTCCTGGTAGTCGATGGCCGGCACCTTCAGCAACGCCCAGTTCGGCTGCTCCATCTGCTGCCAGCGCCGGAAGGCAGTCAGGCGCCACTCGGTCATCCATTCAGGCTCGCCGTTGCGCTCCGAGATGAGCCGGACAATATCCTCGTTGATGCCTTTCGGGGCATACTCCATCTCGATCTCGGTGTCCCAGCCGTACTTGTAGGTGCCCATGTTCTGGACGGCTTCGACGGTTTCGCGGTCAACACCTTCCTTAACGTCGAGTTTCTCTTCCACTACCGTCATGTCCTATCCAATCCGTCCTGTGTCGCGGCGCCGGCTCAGGAGCCCTGCCCCGACCGTGCCAACATCCGTCCATGGGCGGCCCCCCAAGCTTCGGCGAACCGCAAAACCTCTTCTTCCGTCGTCTCCGGCCCGATGGACACCCTGATCGCACAGGATGCGCTGTCACCCAGTCCCATCGTCTGCAGGACCCGGCTGACCTTGACCTTGCCGGAGGAACATGCCGATCCCGCCGAAATGGCGAAGCCGGCCAGATCCATCTGCATCACCTGGGTCTCGCCCCGCCACCCCGGCACCACGATGCAGGATGTGTTGGGGAGTCGCCTCGACGCTTTCCCGACAAAAATAATATCCTTTGCGGAAGTTTCCAGAGCTTTTTCTAGAATGCTTCTAAGTTTTTCCACCCGGTCCCAGCAACCCGCTTCCAGATCGCGCTGCGCGGCTTCCGCGGCGGCGCCGAAGCCCGCGATTCCGATCAGGTTCTCGGTGCCGGAGCGCCGCCCCATCTCCTGCCCGCCACCGCGGATGCGGGCCTCCACGTCGAGGCCCCGCTTCAGCACCAGCGCGCCGACGCCCTTCGGTCCGCCGAGCTTGTGCGCCGACACCAGCGCCATGTCACATCCCGACCAGTTGAACGCCAGGGGCACCTTGCCGAAGGCCTGGGTCATGTCGCTGACCGCGAGTCCCTCCGGCAGGGTCTGCAGGACCCCGGTCTCCGAATTGGCCAGTTGCAGGGTGGAGCGCGCAGGCTCGTTCACGGTCACCAGGCCGTCGGCAGACACCGGCAGGCTCGTGTCGATCCAGCTTGCCACCGCGTCATGCTCGATTGCCGCGCCAACCAGCCCGCGCCCGGCCAGCGCCAGCGCCGCCGCCTCGGTCGCTCCGGATGTGAAGACGATATCGGCTCCCTCCGCGCCGAGCGCCTGCGCCACCTGAGCCCGCGCCCGCTCGGCCAGCGCCTTCGCGGCGCGCCCCTCCGCATGCACGGAGGACGGGTTGCCGACGAGGTCCATCGCCTCCAGCATCGCCGCGCGGGCCTCGGGCCGCAGCGGCGCCGTGGCGTTCCAGTCGAGGTAGCTCCGGCTCATCCTTTCCTGCCCCGCCCTTCTTCTTGGCTCAAATACCCACGCCGAAGGCGCGATCTTTCGCAGGAAAGATCGTCTCCCGCGCCCACCGGGCGGGAGTGTCATAGGTCAGCGCGCTACTCGGTGCAATCGTCGTGGAGCTGGAACAGCGACGGGACGGCCGGACAGGGCGCCAGATCGTTATTCACAACGTCCGACAGCCGTGCTTGGTGCAGGAACACGTAGACATGGGCCGAGAGGCTCTCCCAGAGCCGGTTGTTCAGCGATTGCGCCCGGCTGCCGGAGACACCGCCCTTGGCGCCCGCCCCGGTGTGCAGCGCGCTCACCGTTTCGTCCACCGCAGTCAGGACCTCGGAAACCCGGATCTGCTCGGCCGACCGGCCCAGCCGGTAGCCGCCACCCGGACCCCGCACCGATTCCACCAGACCCGCACGCCGAAGCTTCACGAAGAGCTGTTCGAGATAGGGCAGCGAGATGTCCTGCCGGTCGCTGATTTCGGAGAGCGACACAAGATCCCCGGCCGGGGCCAGCGCGAGATCGGTCAGCGCCACCATTGCGTAACGACCTTTGGTGCTGAGTTTCACGGAACACCCCTCCCGAAAGGTTGACGTGGGCCTCGGGGGAGCTTAACTGCCTCAGGCTCCGCTGTTATATGCAGCCCACGGAATGGAAGTGTTCTAGTTACCCCGACCGATAGCGTCAATCGCTGGCATTGACGCATTCGCAACCAGACAAGGAAAGAGGCAGGCACATGCCCGAGGTGATATTCCCCGGACCCGAAGGACGGCTGGAGGGCCGCTATCACCCGCAGAAGGAGAAAGACGCGCCGATCGCGATCCTGCTTCATCCGCACCCGCAGTTCGGCGGCACGATGAACAACAAGGTCGTCTACAACCTCCACTACACGTTCCATAACATGGGCTTCACCGTCCTGCGGTTCAATTTCCGCGGCGTGGGCCGGAGCCAGGGCGAGTACGACCAGGGCGTGGGCGAGCTCAGCGATGCAGCTTCGGCGCTCGACTACCTGCAGTCGATGAACCAGAACGCCAAGCATTGCTGGGTCGCAGGCTTCTCCTTCGGGGCCTGGATCGGCATGCAACTGCTGATGCGCCGCCCCGAGATCACCGGTTTCGTCTCGGTCTCGCCGCCGGCCAACATGTACGACTTCTCCTTCCTGGCGCCCTGCCCCTCTTCCGGCCTCATCATCAACGGTGCCGCCGATCGCGTGGCACCGCCCAAGGACACCCAGGCGCTGGTCGCCAAGCTGCACGAGCAGAAGGGCATCACCGTCACCCACGAAGAGATGGAGGGCGCGGGCCACTTCTTCGAAGAACCGCACATGCAGCCGATGCTCGATCACGTGGAAACCTACGTGCGACGCCGGCTGACCGAAACCACGCGCTGAGGCCCGCCATGAGCGTTCTGGAGGATCTCGCCGACAGTCTGGCGAGGGACACGATCAAGGAAGCCTTCCGGATTGGCCGCGAGAGCCTGATTCAAGACGTCGCAAAGCAGCTCGGCGCAACCTCCACGACCATGGAGGAAGCCTACCTGACCTCGATCCGGATGCGCCTGGCCGAACGCCGGGCGCGGGAGTTCCTGACGACACAGGTCAAGCAGGCCGACGCGAAGAGCGGCTGACTCGGGGCAAGGGCGCGCGCGGGCAACGCTTGTCGTTGCCCGGCGAACCGCCTAAAGGCGGATCATGACCAACAAACTCGCCGACCAGATCTCCTTTCTGCAGGAAATCGACCACCTGAAGGGTGTGCTCCGGGCCACGCCCATCGCCGACAATTCGCGCCGCGAGAACTCGGCCGAGCATTCCTGGCATATCGCGATGTACGCGCTGGTCCTGGCCGACGAGGCCGGGCCGGAGGTGCGGATCGACCGGGTGATCCGGATGCTCCTGCTGCACGACATCGTGGAAATCGACGCTGGCGACATGCCGATTCATGAGGTCCACGATGCCGAGGCCCATGCAGCCAAGGAACGCGCCGCCGCAGACCGGCTGTTCGGCCTGCTGCCTGCGGCGCAGGCCACCGAGTTCCGCGCTCTCTGGGACGAGTTCGAAGCCGCAGAGACCGCCGATGCGATCTTCGCGAAAACCATCGACCGCGTGCAGCCTCTGCTTCTGAACCTCGCCAATGGCGGCGGCAGCTGGATCGACTATGACGTCACCCTCGACCAGATCGACGACCGCGTCGGGGAAAAGGTCATGCGTGGGGCCCCGGCGCTTTGGCACCATGTGCGTGCCCGCGTGGCTGGGTTTTTCGCCAATCAGGCAGCCTCGGTGCCCGCTCCGGAAGCAGCGCATCCAGAACCACGAAAGCCGTGAGCACCCAGGCCAGCGCAAGCCCGATCTGACCGAGCCGGCTCAGCATCGCCACCTCGGCGCTGTCGGATAGCGGCGCGATCGCGCCGCCGAAGAGGATCAGGAAGGTCGTCATGGCCGAGCCCGCCAGTGCCGAATCCGGGCGTTCCGAGGCGTGCCACCAGCCAAAGCCGAGGCAGAGCGCCAGCACCACCAGCGCCAGGAACGGAAAGAACGTCGCCGCTACAACGAGCTCATGGGCCGTCACCGCCGCGAGGCCGCCGATCAGGTTCGCCGCCAGCATCGCGCCCGCCACAGCCGGCCCGTCCTCGGTGCTCGCGGCAAGCTGCTGGGACAGGATCGCCACAAAGAGCAGCGTCAAAGGCGCGCCGCCATCCACCAGAAAGAACGCCAGCGCGAAGGGCACCGTCACCAGCGCCATACGCAGCTGGCGGCGCTCTGGGTCGAAGTCCGGCTCGCCTCCCTGTGGCGCCTCCTGCGTCACATGCGCCCGCCTCGGCACTGGCAGCAGCACGAACGCCGCCCATGTCGTGAGGAGCGCGAAGACCATGTTGGCCGACAGCCAGATCACCACCCAGACCGCCAGCTCGACCGAGCCCCGCGCCAGCAGCGGCACCAGCAGCGCCGCGAGCAAGGCCAGCACCACCAGCAACGGTGAGCGCCCTCGAACGGAAAGCGCGAATGCCCAGAGGACGGCCAGACAGACCCCGATCAGGTAGAGCACCGGATAGGGGCGTAGCAGGCTGAACACCGCCGTGGCCAATGTCAGCAGGCCGATCGCGGTCAGCACCAGCTTCACCCCGCCCGCCAGTGACGGCGGCGCAGGCGCCTGCAGGAAGAGCGCGGCGAAGACCGCCCCGACAAAGGCCATCGGCCAGTCGAAAGCGACCCCGAGGAGGAAGAGCACCGCCGGCCCGAGCGCCAGCCGCATGCCGAGGCGTGAATCCTCAATAGGCATAGGAGAGCCAGGACAGCGCGCGGATATAGGCCCGCCCGAGCGCGTTCAGGACCGGGTTGTCGGTCGTGTAGACGATCACGTCGGCCTGCCCGTTGATCTGGAACAGAACGTCGTCGTCCGGGTCACCGGCCTCGTAGCCCGGCAGGACGATCCGCACCGGGAATCGCTGCGGCGCCCGCATCCAGCCGGAACTGCGGGGCGCGGCGGCGAGCGTGCCGGGCTGGTTCTCGGTGCCGATGGCGACCGCGCCGGAGAAACTTTCGACCCGGCCCTCCAGCACTCGGCCCGGCTGGATGTCCAGCGTCACCTCGACAGGGTCGCCCACGCTGACCTCGCCGAGGTTGTTCTCGGTGAGGAAGGCGTCGATCCAGACGAACTCAGTGTCCACGAAGGTCATCAGCGGCGTCCCGGCCTTCGCATAGGCGCCGGCCGCAACGTCGAGATTGCTCAGCCCGCCCGCCGTGGGTGCGGTCAGTTCGGTCCAGCCAAGTTCCAGCTCCGCCTGCGCCACCTCGGCGAGCGCCTGCCGGATCGCGGGGTTGTCCGCTCCCTCGGGGCCGAGCTGCTGCTGCGCCCGCCACAGATCGGCCTCCGCCCGGGCCTGCGCGCCCTCCGCATCGGCCAGCGCGGCCCGCGCCGCATCGCCACGCGCAGCGGCGATCAACCCCCGGTTCTCCAGCTCGAAGACCCGGGAGGACTGCAGCCGGACGTTCTCCAGAGCAGCCTCCGCCTGGCTCAGCGCGGCCTGCGCCGCGGCCACGCCGGCCGAGCTCTCCCCGATCGAGAGGATCACCGCGTCCAGCTCGGCCCGCGCCCGGTCCAGCCGGTTCCGGTAGGCCCGCGCGTCGATGCGCGCCAGCACCTCTCCGGCCTCCACCAGCTGGCCGTTGGAGACCGCCACATCGACCAGCGACCCGGATACCTGCGGCACGATCGGCGTCACCACCGCCTTGACCCGCGCGTTCGACGTAAAGGGCGTGAACCGGTCGGCCGCCAGATACCAGGCGAACACCAGAACCGCGATCAACAGAACCAGTCGGATGAGCGTCTTCATGCGTTTCTCCTCAGTCCCGCACCCCCAGGCACACCCCAGCACAGGATCCGCGCCCTGTCACCGGGACACACGGTCCGCCTCGAAAATCGCCGGTTTCCCGGCCTGCTGCTTCTCGCAACGGCGGGGGCAGGGCAAAACGGTATACATTTGCATACCATATTCCAGTGGCGCGAGGATTGCGCTATGACGCGGGCAGGTTCCGACTCAATCCAGCCCATTGCAAGAGAGACCCCATGACCAAGATCAAGGTGGACAACCCCATCGTCGAGATGGACGGCGACGAGATGACCCGGATCATCTGGGACTTCATCAAACAGAAGCTGATCCTGCCCTACCTGGACATCGACCTGCTCTACTACGACCTCGGGATCGAGGAGCGGGACCGTACCGAAGACCAGATCACCATCGACGCCGCCGAAAAGACCAAGGAAGTGGGCGTCGCGGTCAAATGCGCCACCATCACCCCCGATGAAGCGCGGGTCGAGGAATTCGGGCTGAAGAAGATGTGGCGCTCGCCCAACGGCACGATCCGCAACATCCTCGGCGGCGTGGTTTTCCGCCAGCCGATCATCTGCCGCAACGTGCCGCGCCTTGTGCCCGGCTGGACCCGGCCCATCGTGATCGGCCGCCACGCCTTTGGCGACCAGTACCGCGCGACCGACTTCAAGTTCCCCGGTTCGGGCAAGCTCTCCATGAAATTCGTCGGCGACGACGGCACGGTGATCGAGGAAGAGGTCTACCAGGCCCCCTCCTCCGGCGTCTTCATGGGCATGTACAACCTCGACGATTCGATCCGCGACTTCGCCCGGGCCTCGTTCAACTACGGCCTGAACCTTGGCTGGCCGGTGTACCTGTCGACCAAGAATACGATCCTCAAGCAGTATGACGGCCGCTTCCTGGAGCTGTTCCAGCAGGTCTTCGAGGAAGAGTTCGAGGAAAAGTTCAAGGAAAAGGGCATCTGGTACGAACATCGCCTGATCGACGACATGGTCGCCTGCTGCATGAAGTGGAACGGCGGTTTCGTCTGGGCCACCAAGAACTACGATGGCGACGTGCAGTCCGACACCGTGGCGCAGGGCTTCGGCTCGCTCGGCCTGATGACCTCGCAGCTGATGACGCCGGATGGCAAGATCGTCGAGGCCGAGGCCGCCCACGGCACGGTCACACGCCACTATCGCCAGCACCAGGCCGGCCAGCAGACCTCGACCAACTCCATCGCCTCGATCTTTGCCTGGACCGGCGGGCTGAAGCACCGTGCGAAGCTCGACGAGAACATCGCCCTGATGTCCTTTGCCACGACGCTGGAGAAGGTGATCGTGGAGACCGTCGAGGACGGCTTCATGACCAAGGACCTCGCGCTGCTCGTCGGCCCGGATCAGGGCTGGCTCACCACGATGGGCTTCCTCGAGAAGATCGACGAGAACCTCAATCGCGCGCTCGCCGGCTAGGCGGAGCGCCAGACGCGGACCGGGCGGCGTGCAGGCGCACCCCGACCGGCGCTGCGTCCTTTTCGGGCATCGGAGGGCGCAGGGGTGCGGCCTCCGCTAGGTAAGCCTCAACCCTCGGCACGCAGCATGTTACGCCCGTCCCCGAACCACCGTGGGCCGGTCGCAGCCGGCCCGGCCCATGGCGGCATGCAAGATACATGGAGCCCGCGCCTTGCCCTCCCCGATGCTTTCGCCGCCCGATGCCGACGCGGTGCGCCACACCCCGGTCGACGATGCCCAGGGCCTCGCCATCGGCGTGTTCATCTGCGCCCTCGGCCTCACCTTCCTTGCCCATCTCGGCTTCCTGACGGGCCAGACGGCCGGGGTGGCGCTGATCATCTCCTATCTCACGGGATGGTCCTTCGGGCTTGTCTTTGCCGTCATCAACCTGCCGTTCTACTGGCTTGCATGGCGGCGCATGGGGCTGGAGTTCACGCTGAAATCGCTGGGCTGCGTCTTTGCGCTCTCGCTTCTGGTGGACCTGCTGCCGCACTGGCTGGCCTTCGAGCGGCTGACGCCGCTGCTCGGCACGGCGGTCTTCGGCGTGCTGACCGGGCTGGGGCTGCTGGCGATCTTTCGTCACCGCGGCAGCCTCGGCGGGCTGGGCGTGCTGGCGCTGCTGGCGCAGGATCGGCTCGGAGTCCGGGCGGGCTATGTGCAGCTCGCGGTCGATATCGTGCTTTTCGCGGTCGCATTTTTCCTGTTCCCCGGCCGTATCGTCGCGTATTCCTTGCTGGGCGCGGTGGTCCTGAACGGTGTGATCGCCTTCAATCACCGGCGCGACCGATACATCGCATCGTGAGGTTTCCATGCCGACCCATGTCGTCGCGCTGATCGGCGCCATTCTGACCGAGGTCGTCGGCACCACGGCGCTGCATTCCAGCCAGCAGATGACGCGGCTCGGGCCAACGCTGGTGATGGCGCTGGCTTATGCGGTCTCGATCTACCTGCTGTCGCTGGCGATGAAGGCGATCCCGGTCGGCGTCGCCTATGCGATCTGGTCGGGGTTGGGGATGGTGCTGATCACGCTGATCGGCTTCAAGGTCTTCGGGCAGAAGCTCGACGCGGCGGCAATGATCGGCCTCGCGCTGATCGTGAGCGGCGTGGTGGTGATCCAGCTTTTTTCGAGCGCCGGCAGTCACTGACAGGCGCCGGCCGCCGACTCAGGCCTCCAACTCGGCATCCCAGTAGAGGAAGTCCAGCCAGCTCTTGTGCAGGTGATTGGGCGGGAACTTGCGGCCCACGTTGCGCAGTTCTTCCGCTCCCGGGCGACGCGGCGACTTGAGCAGGCTCATCCCGGCCTGGCGCAGCGACTTGGAGCCTTTCTTCAGGTTGCAGCTCGAACAGGCGGCGACCACGTTCTCCCAGCTGGTGATGCCGCCGCGGGCGCGCGGCACGACGTGATCGAAGGTAAGATCGCCCTTGGCGCCGCAGTACTGGCAGCAGAACTGGTCCCTCAGAAACAAATTGAAGCGCGTGAAGGCCACGCGCTTCTGGGGTTTGACGAAATCTTTCAGGACCACCACCGAGGGTATTCGGATCGTGGTGGAGGGGCTTCGGACGACCTCGTCGTACTCGGCCACGATATCCACCCTGTCGAGCCAGGCCGCCTTGATCGCCTCCTGCCAGGGCCAGAGTGACAGCGGGTAATAGGAGAGCGGCCGATAATCCGCGTTCAGCACCAGCGCCGGATGATGCCGCAAATTGTTCGGTTCCCGCACGAAGTGTTTTCTGAAATCGCCGTCCATGGTCCTGTGACTCCGCCCCTGCCCTGCCTGCCTGCTCCGTGGCTCAGGGCGGGACACCCCGCCCCAGCTGAAGACAACTATATGTGGCGTTTTCCGCCTGACAACCCTCGTGATACGGTGGATTTGGCCATTGGGTATCGCGGCTCGGTGACATCGATGTGACAATTATCCACAGCCGGGGAGCGTCACCCGCCGGATCGGCGCCAGCCGGTCGAGGAAGGCGGCGTCGTGGCTGACCACCAGCATCGCGCCGGCATGGCCGGACAATCCGGCCTCCACGGCTTCGAGCGCGGGGATGTCCAAGTGGTTGGTCGGCTCGTCGAGCACCAACAGATCGGGCGGAGAGGCCCCCGCAAGCACCAGCGCGAGGGCGGCCTGCATCCGCTCGCCACCGCTCAGACCGGCAACCTCCGCGTTCCCAGCCGCGCCGCGAAATCCCATCCGCGCGAGTGCCGCATGGATGGTGTTCCGACCGAGCCCGGGGTGGTGGCGAGCGAAGGCGTCGGCGAGGGTGCCGGCCTCCCCGAGCAAGGCTGTCTGCTGGTCCAGAAAGGCGAGGCTCCCGCGCGAGATCGCGCCCGCGTCGGCCTCCAGAAGCCCCGCGCACAGGCGGAGGAGCGTGGACTTTCCGGAGCCGTTTGGCCCCACCAGCGCAACCCTTTCGCCCGCCCGCACATCCATGGAAAAGTTTTTCACAACAGGTGCTTGCTCACCGAATCTGAAGCTCACGTCGCGCAGATCCAGCACCGTCCCGTGGCGGCGCGCATCCGGCGCGGCATCGAGCCGGCGCGGCATAGTTGGCGGCAGGGCGGCGCGCGCCTCCTCTAGTTCCACGCGCGCCTCGCTCCGCTTGCGTTCGGCGAGCCGCGCGGCGCCGGCACCACGGCTTTCGGCGCGGTCGCGCATGGCGTCGGTCAGCATCTTGCCATGGCTGCCGGAGGTCCGGAGCGCGCGTCCCTGCCGCGCCCGGCCCGCGCTCTTGCGAGCGCTTTCTCCGATCGCCGACTCGACCGCCGAGACCGCCCTGTCGGCCCGCTCCAGCCGCGCCTCGGCGCGGGCGCGCGCGGCAGTCCGGGCCGCCTCGTAGGTGGACCAGCCGCCGGTGTGAAGCTGCGCCGATCCGGCCTCCAGCGCGAGGATCCTGTCCATCCCGTCGAGCAGCGCCCGGTCGTGGCTGGCCACCAGCGCCAGCCCCCGCCCGCGATGCTCGTCCAGAAGGGTGCGGACAATCTGCCGCCCCTCCGCGTCGAGATCGTTGGTGGGCTCGTCGAGCAGCACAATTTCCGGGCATTCGAAGAACAGCGCCGCCAGGGCCGCGCGCCGTTGCTGGCCGCCGCTGAGTCGCCCAAGCGCCACGCGCGAGTCGACCGCGCCGAGCCCGACGCGGGCCAGGGCCGTCTCGAGCCGGGATTCGAGCGTCCAGTCGGCCTCGGCCAGATCCTCCGCCGTCCCCCGCCCGGCGGCGGCACGGTCGAGCCGGTCCAGCGCCCCTGCCTTGCCGAACAAGCACGCGATGCTCTCTTCGGGGGCGAAACTCTGGCGCAGACGTGCTGTCGTGCCGGCGCGGATCAAATGCCCGGCGCGGGCGGGCACATCTCCGGCCACGACACGCAGGAGCGTGGACTTGCCGGACCCGTTCGCGCCCACCAGGCCAATCAGGCCGGAGGTCAGGCTGCAGGTGAGCCCGGTGACAAGGGGTGTGGAATCAGGACGGGAAAGGGGGAGGGAATCGAAGGTCAGAAGGGCCATGGGCAACGCGGATCGGGAGAACGGGACGGGCGATTGCGGTCGCTGCCTTGCTGTCCATTGCTCTGTCCTCCGTGTGCGCCTGCGGCTCGGTCTGCCTACCCCTGCGGCAGGCATTTCCGACGGCGGCTCTATCCCATCGCCGGCCCCGGCCTGTCAAGGTCGCGGGTCAGTCCGCGTCCAGCCCCAGCTTGTTGCGAATGAAGCCCACCGCCTGGCCCAGCCCGTCCGGCGCGATGCCGTGGCCCATGCCCTTCATCACGAAGGCATAGGTCTCGAACTCGGCGGCAACCAGCGCGTCGGCGGCCTCTTTCAGCGAAGGGAACGGCACCATGTCGTCCTGGTCGCCATGCAGCAAGAGCACCGGCATCCGGACCTTCGTCTCGGCCTGCAGCCGCTCCGGCTCCAGCAGCCGGCCGGAGAAACCGACCAGCGCGGCGATCGGGGCATCGCGGCGCGGCGCCACGTGCAGGCTCATCATCGTGCCCTGGCTGAAGCCGAGCAGGACCAGGCGATCCGGCGTCAGCCCCTCGTCGGCCAGCACCTTGTCGATAAAGGCGTTCAGGTCCTCCACCGACGTTGCCATGGAGGTCTTGGCCGCCTCTTCCGACGAGCCGTCGAGCCAGGGGATCGGGAACCATTGGTAGCCGAAGGGATTGCCCACGCAGCGCTCTGGCGCGTCGGGCGCGTAGAAGGCGGTGTCGGGCAGATGGGGCATCAGCGGATCGGCCAGGCCGAGCAGGTCGTTGCCGTCGGCGCCATAGCCGTGGACGAAGATCACCAACTGTTTCGCCGTGCCCCTGGCGGCGCCCTTGCGCCCGGATTTCAGTTCTCGTGCCATTCTTGCGCGTCCCTGCTGAATTTACCTGCCCTCGCCCGGTCCTACCCGTTCGCGACGGCCTTTGCCAGCCCGCGCCCCTCGTCCCCGCCCCGCGAACATCGCGCGGTTGTGCGGTGCGAGGGCGACTCCGGAGTTGACGATTCCGTCTCCGATCGGTGAGCGTGTCGGGAACCTTTCCAGTTTCGAGCACCAAAGCCATGACCCTGATCCGTCTCGTCCCTGTCACCGAGATCCCGCATGTCCCGCACGCCTCGGTCAAGACCGGCAATGTCGCGCTCGACAATAGCTGGATGTCCGGCTCGCGGCTGAATTCCAAGCTGCTGCCGAGCACCTCGAAATGCATTCTCAAAAGCGAGTCGATGATGCTCTTCCTGCGCGGGGGAATCGACGGCAAGGAATACGATCAGGGCCTCAACATCTTCGATGCGCCGATCGTCGATTTCGAGGGCTGGAAGGCCACCGGCTGGACCGTGCGCAGCCCCGATGTTCCGCTGTTCCAGCCCGACCAGATGCCAGCGCGCTTCAACCATGTAGATGGCTTCATGTCCGGGCACGTGCCGGTCTGCATGTCGACCGGACGGATCATCCTGTCCTACAAGTTCAAGGAGCGGAACGGGCCTTCGGACGTGATCTTCGAGGGCGATGGCGCCACGACGGTCTTCGACGCACCCTACCCAGTCGGGTTCGCCCAGAGCGTGAGCCTGTCCCTGCTCCGCCGCGGCAAGGCCGGCGACGCCGGCAAGGGGCGAAAGAAGGGGCGCGGCGAGAAGCTCGTACGCAACCAGGATTACACGTTGCGCAATGTCGGCACGGATGCGCCTCTGCAGATCGAGTATCCGCTGAACGGCAAGCCCCTGCCCCGCGGCGCGCGCCTGTCGCTGACCTACAATCTCAAGGCTTTCCGGCATTACGTCTATTCGGACGACGGCGGCAACACCTGGACCTACGGCGGCCACTATACCGACGAGAACGGACGCCCCGGCCGGTTCGGGCAATCGGCGATCCTGGAGCGGGCTCCGGGCGACTGGGTGATGGCCGACAACACCGGCGAGGACAACATCATCTCGGTGCGGTTCAGCAAGGATGGCGTAGCCTGGGGCGCGCCGATCAAGATCTATGAGCCGACGGCCGGCGACGACTGGTTCGACCAGGGCCATATCATCGGGCTGGTGTTTTTCGAGGACCCGCAGGACCCGGACTGGGTCTACCTGATCTACACCGGCGGCAACGGCTTCGACGGGCCGGACACGCCGCAGTTCGACTATCCTGAAGCCGCCGGCCTGCTGCGCTCGCGACGCGACGACATGACGAACTGGGAGCTCTATCCGCACAACCCGATCCACACCCGCGGTTCGATCTCGGGGGCCTGTTCGGGCGGCATCTGGATGCCGTCGGTGGCCCGGATCACCGATTACCTGTTCTCGTCCGGCGAGACCGTGGGTGCGCTTCCGGTGCCGCTGCGCCCCGAACAGCTCGACGGGATCCGGGACATCCAGTACGGCCAGCTCGAAGACCGCGTCGTGATCCCGCACCTTCCCGCCTATGCCGCCCGCACCTTTACCTTCGCCGTGGAATTCACCGCCGAGGAGCTGAAGGGCGACGTGCTTGCGAAATCGCGCAACAACGAGACAGATGGCGATTTCCGACTAAGCATCGAACGCAATGGCCGAATCCAGGTCATCCATTCAGTGAAAGGGCGAAAGCGCCGCGTCGGCAGCAAACCACGGACGGTGCAGGAAGGCGAGCGCCACGAGGCCATCGTAACCTTTGCCCCGGAGGGCGTGACGCTCTGGCTCGACGGCCGGAAAGTCGGAACCTCGAAGGGCAATGGCGACGTGACGGCCAATGCGAGCCCGTTCATCCTCGGCCAGGGAATTCGGAACCGGTTCGACATGCGTGGCGCGATCCACCGCTTCGCCGTTTTCGACCGGGCGATCGACCCCGCCGACCTGGAGATCACCGGCCCCGAGGATGCCGGGGTGATCGGCTGGTGGGATTTCGATGAGGCCGCACCGACCGCCGATGACACCTCCCGCGCCAACACCGCCGAGCTGCAGGGCAATGCGACCGTCACCGAGAACGGGATCCGGTTCATCGGCCCGACCTACGGCAATACCATCGCCTCGCAGCAGCTGCCCTGCACCTACCGCGGACCGCTCTGGTCGGAGATCTGGGACGCCACGCCCTTTCCCGACGGGCTCTACACGCTGCAGTCGGTGGCCCTTCCCGATGCCTGGGTCGGGCTGTCCTCGGCCGCGCCCGACGCGGCGCTTGCGCTGGTGCAAGCCCCCAGCCGGTGGCGCCTGACCTGGAAGGAAGGCCACCTGACCCTCGCCACCCCGGACCGCGTTGTCACCTCGCTCGACCGTCACAGCGACGCGCCCCCGGCACTGGCCGCCCCCATCGACGGCAATGTCACCCGCGTGCAGCAGTTCCACCTGATCACCAGCCCCGACGGCGTAAGGCTGCGCAACCGTGACAGCGGCAACATGCTCTCGGTGGCGGAGGGCAAGCTCGGGCTGCGTGCCTACCTCGGCGACGAAAGCGAGCTCTTCATGCTGGTGCCCGCGGGCTGAAGCGGCCGCGGCGGCATCCTAGCGGATGCCCTCGCGGCTCTTGGCGACGCGGAAATAGGCCCAGAGCAGCCGCGCCGCGACGCCCCGCCACGGACTCCAGTCCTCGGCCATCTGCCGCAGCGCCTTTTCGGTCGGGCGGGCTTCCAATTCAAAGATCATCCGCGCGGCCTCCTGCAGGGCCAAGTCGCCCGGCGCAAAGACATCCGCCCGTCCGAGGGAGAACATGGCATAGATCTCGGCCGTCCAGCGGCCGATCCCCGGCACCTCCACGAGCGTTGCGATCACCTCTTCCGCCGGCGAATCCCGCAGCGCGGCGTAGTCGATACGCGCCTCGGCCAGCGCCTTGGCATAGCGGATCTTCGGGCGACTGAGGCCGCAGGCGCGGAGCTCTTCCTCGGACGCCCAGCCCACCTTGCGCGGACCGGTAAGCCGCGCCGCCTTGAGCCGCCCCCAGATCGCGTCCGCCGAGGCCACCGAGACCTGCTGGCTGACGATCACCGCCAGCAGCGCCTCGTAACCGTCCTTGCGCCGTCGCAGCGGGAGCGGGCCGGTCCGGATCAGGGCCGCGGCAAAACGTGGCTCCGTCCGGGCCAGCCAGTCGGCCCCTTCGGCCACGCACTCCGGGGTTTGAATGATCCGCCCGACCCGAGACATCGCTTCACCTTTCCACGGCAAGATTCTGTTTTGCCAGCCATATCGCTATGCCGGCCGCAGGAAGACACCGGAACCGGGCACTTAAGGGGCAGGTCATCCGACGCCAACCCGAAACCTGCGCAAAGCCAGGAGCCCGCCCCTTGCTCTTTGCCGAAAACGCGGGCAATGGCGATCCATGACCGACGCCGCCCAATCCATCCAGTCCGATTCCCGCGCCCGCCGCAACGTGTGGATCCTCGTCGCAGCCCAGGCCATCCTCGGCTCGCAACTGCCGATGATCTACACCATCGCCGGGCTGGCCGGGAGCATGCTGGCGCCCAATGTCTGCCTCGCGACCCTGCCGGTTTCGATGATCGTCATCGGCTCGATGACCACCGCGCCCTGGCTGTCTTCCGCGATGCAGATGCTGGGGCGACGCGCCGGGTTCTTCATCGGCGTCTTCGGCGGAATCCTCGGGGCCGCGGTCTCGGCCCGCGGACTCTGGGTGAGCAGCTTCCCACTGTTCCTGCTGGGGTCTTACCTCACCGGGATCTACGTCTCCGCCCAGGGCTTCTACCGGTTCGCAGCCGCCGACACGGCCTCCGACGACTTCCGCCCCAAGGCGATTTCCTACGTCATGGCCGGAGGGCTGGTCTCGGCGATGATCGGGCCGACGCTGGGGACGAGCCTGGCAGACGCCTATGTCGTGCCGTTTCTAGGCACCTATCTTGGCGCGATCGCCATCAACATCGTCGGCATGTCGCTGTTCTTCCTGCTCGACATTCCGAAGCCGCCGCGTCCCGAGGCCGGCGCTCCCCGCGGTCGCAGTCGGCTCGAGCTGCTGCGCGACCCGACGGTGCTGGTTGCGATGATCTGCGGCATGACCACCTATGCGCTGATGAACCTGGTGATGACGTCGACGCCGCTCGCCGTCGTCGGCTGCGGCTTCGAGACCGAGACAGCCGGGTACGTTGTTACCGCGCATGTCCTGGCGATGTTCATTCCGTCGTTCTTCACCGGGCATCTCATCTCGCGCTTCGGCGTGCGAACCGTGATCTCGGCCGGCCTGCTAATCCTGGCCGGCGGTGGGGTGGTCGCCCTGAGCGGGGTCGAACTCGAGCAATTCTTCCTCGCGCTCATCCTGCTCGGGCTCGGCTGGAACTTCGGCTTCATCGGCGCGACCACGATGCTCTCGCAGGCCCATGCCCCGGAAGAGCGCGGACGGGTTCAGGGGATGAACGACACGCTGGTTTTCGGCTGCGTCGCCCTTGCGTCGCTGGTCTCGGGCGGGTTGATGAACTGCACGGGTGGCGATGCGCAGCAGGGCTGGATGTCGGTCAACCTGGCGATGGCACCGTTCCTCGCTCTGGCCGGAGGCGCGCTGATCTGGCTCGCCCTGCGGCCTGAAGACTGACAGCGGGGGGAACGATTTTTATTACGAAAGATCGTGCCTCCGACGGGGATGTTTCAGGACAAAAAAAGCGGATCCTGTCACGCTACCACGTGCCGCGGAGCGACCGGAGAAAGAGGCCGCCACGGCGGACGAACTCGCTTTCGTGGAGCGCACCGTCCGCGACCCGCGCGGGTTCCTTCGCCGCTCTTTCCAGCGTCGCTTTCGCCCGCCAGCCCGCCCTGAGCGCAGGAATCGCCTTGGCCGGGATCGTGGCCTTGCGAGCACGCGCGAGGCGGTCCAGCCCGGCCTGCGCAAGGGCGGCGACGGCTGCGGGCCGTCCGTCCACGAGCGGGCGGCGGCCGTGCGCCTCCAGTTCCGGGACGGCGCGCAGGTAGCTCGCGAGGCCCGCAGCCCATCCCGCGTCGCGGATCGCTGACTCGCTGCCATCCGGCGCGCCGAGTGCGTTCGCGGCAGCCCAGGTCAGCCCGGCAGCCGTCGCATCGATATAGGCGTGAAGCGCCCCATCGTCCTCGAAGGGATCACGGTAGATGTCCCACTGTCGCGCAGCGACCAGCCGGTCGAGCACCTCCACCGCCACGCCGTTCTGCCCAATGACCCCGGCCAGCGGGGAGGCGATCTCGTGGGTGTCGGGCACGGCACCTCCGGCAATCTGGGTCAGCAGATCGCGCCACCATTGCAGGCGCATCTCGCAGATCATCGGCTCGGGCGAGACCCAGGGCAGACGGGCGACCTCCACGTTGAAGGCATAGAGCGGCAAGAGCACCTCGCGCGCTACCACCGGTGCCGCCATCGTGGCCAGGAACCGGTCCGGGTCGCCCCGCGCGACGATCGCGGCGCATGCGTCCAGGCTCATTCCGGTTCCACCACGCAGAGCAGGTAGGCGATGCGATCCGGCGCAGCGCGCCATTGCGCGATCTCGGTCTCGCCTTCACGCAGGACCGCCTCGACCGCGTCGGAGACGCCCTCGGCGCGGAGCGCGGCGATGCGGTGCTCCATCGGGGCGTAGTAGGCCTCCCACGGCGCGCCGATCACCAGCCGGGTATCGAGCAGCCGATAGCCCGCAGTCGCGATCCGGGCGGCGATCCCGGCCACGTCGGTGATGGCCGGGTACTCGGCCCAGAACTCCTGTACTGCACGCGGCTCCGCGCCGCCGAGCAACACGGGCTCCGAGAACGCCACCCGGCCGGCACGCGTCAGCATCGGCCGGAACGCCTCCAGCCCTTCGGTGACGCCCAGGAAATAGAGCGCCCCGGCGCACCAGATCAGGTCGTACGGCCCCGCAAGATCGGCCATCGAGCCCTGCCAGGCCTTAACCCGCGGCCCGAACCGGGCGCAGCGGGCGGACGTGGCATCGGCGAAAGGACCGTGCAGATCGACCGCGTCGATCCAGGCCTCCGGCAGGTATTCGGCCAGCGCCTCGGTATCGGCGCCCGGCCCGCAGCCGGCATCGCAGATCCGGGCCTCGCCATGGGTGCCGGCAACGCCGATCGCCCAGAGCACGTCCTCCGGACAGCCCGGCCCTTCGCGGGGCAGCTCCCGGTGCAAGGTGAAAAAGGCTTCCTTGTCCAACCTGCGGCTCCTCAGGACGCGGGCGCGCCGTCCCGCAGCAGTTTCCACTGGATCGCCTCGAGCAGCGCCTCGAAGGAGGCATCGACGATGTTCGCCGAGACCCCGACCGTTGACCAGTGCTTCCCGGAGCTGTCCTCGCTGTCGATGATGACACGGGTCACGGCCTCTGTGCCACCGTTGGTGATCCGCACCTTGAAGTCCACCAGCTTCATGTCCTCGACAAAGGGCTGGAGCGGCCCGAGGTCCTTGGCGAGCGCCCGGGAAAGCGCGTTGACCGGGCCACGGTCCGAGCCGGTCTCGTCGAGCGATTCCGAGACCGAGAGCCGCTTTTCGCCACCGATGAACAGCACCACCACTGCCTCCGACAGCGAGATCGTCTCGCCGAAGCGGTTCTTGCGGCGCTCCACCACCACCCGGTAGCGGTCGATCGTGAAGAAGCGCGGCAACTGGCCCAGTTCGCGCCGCGCCAGCAGCTCGAAACTGGCCTGCGCCGTGTCGTAGGAATAGCCGGCCGCCTCGCGCGCCTTGACCAGATCCAGGATCCGCCCGAGCGTCGGATCGCCCGGCTCCACCACCAGCCCCGCCTCTTCGAGGCGCCTGCGCAGGTTCGACTGTCCCGCCTGGTTCGACATCGGGATGACGCGCTCGTTGCCGACGAGCGACGGGTCGACATGTTCGTAGGTCGAGGGATCCTTGAGCATCGCCGAGGCATGCAGCCCAGCCTTGTGGGCGAAGGCCGAGGCCCCGACATAGGGCGCGCCGCGGAACGGCACCCGGTTGAGGATATCGTCCATCATCCGGCTGGCGCGGGTGAGGCTCGCAAGCCCCTCCGGCGTCACCGCGGTTTCGTAGCGGCTGGCATAGGGTTCCTTGAGCAGCAGTGTCGGAATCAGCGATATCAGGTTGGCGTTGCCGCAGCGCTCGCCCAGCCCGTTCAGCGTGCCCTGGATCTGCCGCGCGCCCGCGTCGATCGCCGCCAGCGTGCCCGCCACCGCGTTGCCGGTGTCGTTGTGGGTGTGGATGCCCAGCCGGTCGCCCGGCACCCCGGCCGCGATCACCGCGCGGGTGATCTCGCCGATCTCTGCGGGCAAGGTGCCGCCGTTGGTGTCGCAGAGCACGACCCAGCGGGCGCCGGCCTCCAGCGCCGCCTGAAGGCAGGCCAGCGCATAATCCGGGTTGGCCTTGTAGCCGTCGAAGAAATGCTCCGCGTCATAGATTGCCTCGCGTCCGAGCGAGACAAGGTGCGAGACGCTGTCGGCAATCGCCGCGAGGTTCTCCTCCAGGCTCACGCCGAGCGCGGTGGTGACGTGGAAATCGTGGCTCTTGCCGACAAGACAGACCGCCGGCGTGCCCGCGTTGACGACCCCGGCCAGCACCTCGTCATTGGCCGCCGAGCGCCCGGCCCGCTTGGTCATGCCGAAGGCCAGGAAAGTCGCGTGCCCGAGTTGCGGCGGCGCATCGAAGAACTCGCTGTCGGTCGGGTTCGCCCCCGGCCAGCCCCCCTCGATATAGTCGATCCCGAGCCCGTCCAGCATTGCCGCGATCTCGTGCTTCTCCTCGAGGCTGAACTGCACGCCCTGCGTCTGCTGGCCATCGCGCAGCGTGGTGTCGAACAGGTAGAGCCGCTCCTTACTCATGCGGTGGCCCCTTCTTCTTGGTGTTCAAATACCCATTCCACGATGGCCGCCCGTGCGAATACCGGGCCGCCGGGTACGGTCGCTGAGAATTCTGTCTCGGAGAACGATAGAGGTCTCATTCGGCACCTCGGTTGCGTTCAATCGACCAGAGCAGATTGCTATCCAGCTCGTCCGTCGGAACCAGTTCGACATCGGCTTTGGACATCCTGACCTCCACGCCCGCACCAGCCAAAGCGGCCTTGAGCCTGTCGACCTCCGAGAAGTTCTTGGTCTCGAACGCTTTCTCTCGTGCCGCGATAAGCCAGCTCCTGACGTCATCAAGCTTTGAGAGGTCAGTTCCATCCGCTGGGCCTACATCTTCCCAGCCACCAAGATCCTCGGTCAGAAGCCCCAAGAGATTGGCAGACGCGAGCAGCGTTGTGACATCCGACGCGGCCGAGAGCCCGTGCAGCTCATTGATCGCCCCGGCAGTGTTTAGATCATTCGCGAGATGCGTGAGAACCATCGGATGCACGTCGCCCGGCATCACGCCCCTCGTCTGCGCTCTCCACTTGGAAAGCGTCTTCTTTGCCTCCCGCGCCTTTTCCGCCGTCCAGTCCATCGGCTTGCGGTAATGCGTCGAGAGATAGACGAAGCGGATCACCTCGCCGGGGATGCCCTGTTCCAGCACGTCGTGCACGGTGAAGAAATTGCCCAGGCTCTTGGACATCTTCTTGCCCTCGACCTGCAGCATCTCGTTGTGCATCCAGACCTTCGCGAAGTCGCTGCCCGGGTGGGCGCAGCGGCTCTGGGCGATCTCGTTCTCGTGGTGCGGGAACATCAGGTCGTTGCCGCCGCCGTGGATGTCGAAATTCTCGCCGAGCAGCGCGTGGCTCATCGCCGAGCATTCGATGTGCCAGCCCGGACGGCCACGGCCCCAGGGGCTTTCCCATCCCGGCTGGTCCATGTCCGAGGGCTTCCAGAGCACGAAATCCATCGGGTTGCGCTTGTAGGGCGCGACCTCGACCCGGGCGCCGGCGATCATGTCGTCGACCGACCGGCCGGAAAGCGCACCGTATTCATCGTATTTGTCGACGGCGAACAGCACATGCCCCTCGGCCGCATAGGCAAAGCCCTTAGCGATCAAGTCCTCGATCATCGCCACCATCTCGCCGATATAGGCGGTGGCGCGGGGCTCCTTGTTCGGCACCAGCACGCCGAGCGCGCCCATGTCCTCGTGATACCAGCGAATGGTTTCCTCGGTGATCGCGTCGATCGGCCGCCCGCTCTCCTCGGCGCGGCGGATGATCTTGTCGTCCACGTCGGTGAAGTTGCGCACGTAGGTCACGTGATCCGGCCCGTAGACGTGGCGAAGCAGCCGGTAGAGCACGTCGAAGACGATCACGGGCCGCGCATTGCCCATGTGCGCGCGGTCATAGACCGTCGGCCCGCAGACATACATCCGCACGTTCTCGGGGTCGATCGGAACCAGCAGCTCCTTGCTGCGGGTTCGGGTGTTCCAGAGCCTGATCTCGGCCATGGCTATTCCTCTCGTTCCGGGCGGCGCCGGCGGGTCTGGCAACTTCGCTCTGGAAAGGGAATGAAGGAACCGGCCCGCCTGACGATGTCAGCGGATAATGCAGATGCAGATGATGATGCTGCAACGGTTCATGGCGGCTTTCTTACCGCCAAGCCCCGCCCGCGCCAAGCCTTTTCGCGCCGGGCCTCAGCCGAGCCGCTCCAGCCGCTCGGCCACGAGATCCTGGACCTGCCACAGATGCGGATCGTGGATCCCCGCCTGGTCAAGATGGAGCACCGTGTTGAGGATGTACTCCGCCATCGATCCCAGGTGGCCGACCGCGGCGGCCAGGGTGTCGGCCAGTTCCTCCAGCGGCGGCTCCGGATCGTAGAGCGGGAAATCCGGGCTGGCGGTGAAGGCGATGGCCCGCACCGCCCCGTCCTCGCTTTCGGCCCGGACCCATTCCGGCGGCACCGGTGGCTCTGTCTTCAGGAGTGCGACGAGGCGGTCCTGCAACCCGTCCGGCGCCATTCGGATCACGAAGCCGCCACAGGCCCCGCCGCGGTCGAGGCTCAGCATCCTCCCCGGCGTCTTGGGGCTGCCCCGCATCCGCGCGTCGTGGTAGCAGAAGGCGCGCCGCCAGCCGTGCACCATCGCGGCCCGGCGCTCGATCTCCTCGAAACGCGGGTTCCAGATTAGCGAGCCTGCGGCAAAGACCCAGAGCCCCTCGCCCGGCGGCACCTCATCGATCAGGCGGGCGGCGGTCTCGGGGTAATACTCGGGCGGCGGGTCGGGCACCCGGACGGGCCCGCGCTCGTCCACCCGCGACGGAAGTCGCTCCACCAGCTCTCGGGTCAGGCGCAGCCGTGCGGTCATGATATGTCCCGTTCGGATGAAAGCATGGATCGTGAACGATAGCGCCGCGCGGCCGAAAAGCCAGATCACCGGCGAACAGGCGTCGAACGCCCCGCTTGCGGCAACGTCCGGCGAGCGGCACACTCGCGGCATGGACCGCGACGCGATCAACGCCCTCTGCGCCGGCCTGCCGGGCGCAGAGGTATCCGAGCCCTTCGGACCTGGGCACGACATCTGGAAGGTCGGCGGCAAGATCTTTGCCGCGCTCGGTGCCGAGGGGCGCGGAGTGTCGGTCAAATGCGCCGACGTGCCCACCGCCGAGATGCTGCGGGAGACCGGGCGTTTCGAGAAGGCGCCGTATTTCCACCGCTCCTGGGTGCTGGTGCCGTTCGACGCGGTGGATGCGGCGGAAGCCGCGCACCGCATTCGCATCTCCTACGACATCGTCCGCGCCAGCCTGCCGAAGAAGGTGCAGGCCGGGCTCGACCCAGCCTGATCCACTGCCCTAGCTTCGTGCCCGGCGGTTGAGCCAGCCGTGGGCGAATTCCAGCTTGTCCCGCACGGTGTCGGTCAGCACGAAAGGATATAGGTCCGCGAGCCCCATCGCCCGGTTCACCTGGTTGAGGGCCATCCCGAGATCGACCGCCGAGACGATCAGGGCCTCGGCATCGGTCGTGGCATAGGGATCGGCCGGCACGGACGCGGCGGTCGGCCACGCGACCTGCACCGCGGCCGCGGTATCCACGATGTCGGTCAGGTGGGTGAGATGGGCCACCGTCTCGGCCCAGTCCTCGTGCGGATGGGCACTGGCATAGGGGGTGATGAAACTCTCCTGCCAACCGGCGCGCGGGCCGTCCGCATAGTGGCGCTCGAGCGCCTCGCCGTAATCGGCCCGCTCGTCACCGAAAAGCGCGCGGAAAGCCTCGGGAAAGGCCAGGTCGTCGGCCAGCCGTTCGAACAGGAAATGCGCGAGTTCATGGCGCAGGTGGCCAAGCATCGTCCGGTAATCCTCGTCGAGCATTTCCCGGTTGTGGACCCGGATCGCATCATCCGCCTCGGCCACGTTGAGGGTGATGACGCCGTCGGCATGGCCCATCGTCACGTGCTCGCGGCCCTTGCGGGTGCGTTCCGCCTTGAAGTGGAAGGCCGGCAGCTGGCCCGTGTCTTCGGCCCCGAACCAGCCCCAGCGGGCCAGGTTGGCCAGCGCCCACCGCTTGGCCACTTCGCCCTCCGCCCAGAGCTCCTGGTTCGGCTCGATCGATAGGTCGGGCACGACGTCGGTCATCTGGCAGGACCGGCAGAGCCCATCGGCCCCGGGGTCGCCCACCCAGTTGCACCCGATCCGGTCGACATTCGCGCAGGGCACGGCACCGGTCACGAAGGCGTCCTGCTTATCGTCATAGCTGACCGCCGTGCCGCAGGCCCCGCACACGGAATTGCGGAAATAAAGCCGGGCGCCGCAGGCCGGGCATGTGTAGAGCTGCATCTCGTTCACTCCGTTTGACCGGCCCTCACCGGGCACGGCACACCCATTCTGATGCCCGAGACCGCGGCGCGCGGCAACGGGAATGCAGCAGAGAACGCTCAGACTGCCGGGGTGGTTCCGCCGAGGATCTGACGAAAGAGCGGCATGTCCACGTTGCCGCCGGAGAGAACGATCCCGACCTTGCGGCCCGCCATCGCCTCGCGCTCCTGCATCAGCGCCGCGAGCGCCGCGGCCCCCGCCCCTTCGGCCACGTTGTGCGTGGCGCGGAACAGCAGCCGGATGGCTTCCGCGATCTCGTCCTCGCTGACGGTGACGATCCGGTCTGCACCGGCGGCATAGATGTCGAAGGCCTCCTGCACGGGCACCCGCACGGCCATCCCGTCGGCAAAGGTGCGGGCGGTGTCGGTCTCGACCAGCGCCCCGGCCGCTACCGAAAGCTGCGCGCAGGCCGCGCGCTCCGAGACCACGCCCACGACGCGGGTCGACAGCCCGAGCGCATCGCGTGCGAGGATCGTGCCGCAGATGCCAGAGCCACAGCCGATCGGCACGTAGACGGTGTCCAGGTCGGGCGCGGCGCGGAACATCTCCCAGCCGTAGGTCGCAACGCCGCGCACCAGTTCCCGGTGGAACGGCGGCACGATCGTCAGCCCCTCGGCCCCGGCCACGCGAAACGCCTCCTCCCGCGCCGCGTCGAAATCGGAGCCATGCACCACCAGCTCGCCGCCAAATGCCCGCATCGCCGCGTTCTTTTCCTGCGAATTGCCCTCCGGCACGTAGATCAGCGCCCGCAGCCCGGCGGCGCGGGCGGCGCGGGCCTGGCTCTGGCCGTGATTGCCGCGCGTCGCGGTGCAGATGCCGGCGGCGTGCGGGTCCGTACGGCGCAGCCAGTCGATGAAAGTCACTCCGCCGCGCACCTTGAAGGCGCCGGTCGGCGCGTGGTTCTCGTGCTTCACCCACAGCTCCGCGCCCACGGCCCCGGAGAGCAACGGCCAGTGGTGCAGCGGGGTCGGCGGGACCTGTGAATGGACCAGCGTGGCGGCGACCTCCAGCTCAGCTGCGGAAAGGCGGATCATAGGGCGCTCCTGTCGCGATGCCTCGTGGGAGCCAACCACGGCAGGTTTCGGGAGACAAGCGCGGCCGGGCGTATCAGCGGCAGTAGGTGCCCATGCCGCTGCCGTAACAGGTGACGGGCCGGCCGTATTGGTCTCGGTAATCCCCCGATCCCACGGCGGTCTGCTCGATGATCAGACCCGGATTGTGATGGACCACCTGGCCGTAGGCATCCGAGCTCTGGCCCGGTCCGTAGACGTTATTGGTGACGATGCGCGGGTTGGTGTTGGGGACCCGCTGGGCCGAGTTCCACGCTGGATTGGCCCCGGGCATTGCGCGCGACTGCGAGAGCCCCGCCCCCCCACCGGCAGCATTGCCCCGGCTGTTGCCCTCGAACTCGATGGCCAGGGACGGCTCCAGTGCAGGATCGACCGGCGTGCAGCCCGCGAGGAACACCCCCACCAACGCGGCGCAGAGGGCGCTTCTGACCAATGATGTCGTCAAGAGATGCCACTCCGGACCTGTCCGAGCGCCGATGCGCGCTCAAGGGCAAGGATAGCGGAGTGAAGGCTCCAGACCAGCCCCTGCACGGGCAGGGGCGGCCCGGAAGGTTGGCGGGTGCCGCAAAATGGATCGCAGCGCCCGACCGAATCCGGTCAGAACCGGTAGTTGACGCCGATCGTCGCGGTGGTCGCGTCCACACGGCCGAAGTCCTGATAATCGTCGAAGCGATGCGCAGCGATCTCGCCGGTCAGGCTCACCGCGTCGGTCACCATGGTTTCAACGCCGATGCCGCCGAAATAGCCCCAGGCGTCGTTCAGGTCTTCGCTCGCGGCATAGCTGGCACCGGTCACGCCGTAGAGCATCGTGCGGCCGAAGTCATAGCCGCCGCGCACACGCAGGGTAGACAGCGAATCGAGGTCGCCCGCGTCGGTTTCGATGTTGCCGAAGTTCGCTTCCGCACCGAGACCCACGACCCAGTTGCCGAGATCCCAGTCGTACCCGGCGCGCACGCCGCCGATGACATCGTCACCCTCGAGGTTGTCGGTCAGCTCGCCATAGCCGAGCTGAAGACCGGCATAGCCACCCGTCCAGTCATTCGACGGGGTCGTCACGACCACCGGCGCGGGAGCCGGGGCTGGCTCGATGACAGGCTCTGCGAGGGAGCCGGCAAAGGCCGGAGCTGCCAGCGACAGGACAACGGTCGCGCCCAGAGCGCGTTTCGCAAAGGTGTTCATGGTTCTTTCCTTGTACAGGTCGTCTGCTCAGTTGTTGGTTCTTCCCCCGCTCTCGGGGGCCACAGCCGACCTAGGGGCGATGCTGCAGTTGCAAAAGGGGTCAGCCCGCCGATTTCCCCATGAGCAAACAATGCCTTGGCCATCCGCCGCCCATGACCCTACGGAAACGGGCGGAGCATCGCCAACGGCAGGGTTACTCCCCTCAACACTCTGTGAGAGACCTTGTTTCGCGGATCGGACAGGCGGGCTTACTGCTCGGCGCGCTCCGGCGTATCCTGGTGATGGAACTGCTTGCCAATCTCGACGAGGCGGCCTGTCTCGGCGATGTAATCGGAGATCGCCTTGTCGATGAAGGCCTTTTGGATCTCCTGGATTCCGGAGGGATCCTTGCAGTGCAGGATCGCGTGCTGTGTGCGCACATCCTCCCGGATGCGGTCGGCGATGAAATGGGACACTTCCGTTCCCATCTCGCTCAGGCAATAGACCCAGGCGTTGCCCAGCCAGTTTGCGTAATCGAGCCCGCTCTCGCAGGCTCCCGCCACCGGTTGCTCCGTCGCGTCACCGGAGCGCATCCGCTCCCGCGTCATGCCTTTCTTGCCGGTCATCCGGCCACCTCCCTCCAGATCCTCGGACTCAGCCTAACACGGAACATCGGAGACAGGCCGACAAACAAGGGGGCATCGGCGGATTTACACCAATCCGGAATACGGCGTCCTGTGGCGGGCCGTGGCGGCCCTAGCCGGCCGCCTTTTCCTCGAGCAGAAGCCATTCCTCCTCGGCCGCCGACAGCGCCTGCTGCCGCTCCACGAGCGCCTCGCTCGCCTTGCGGAACTTTACGGGCTCTGCGGTGAAGAGCGCGGGATCTGCCAGGAACTGTTCCAGCTTGCCGATCTCCGCTTCCAGACGCTCGATCTCGGACGGCAGAACCTCCAGGCGGTGCTTCTCCGTGAAGGTCAGACTCGGCGTCGACGCCTGCGCCGGCGCAGGCTCTGGAGCGGGCTGCGCGGCAGGTTTGACCGTGGCCGTGCGGACGGCGCCCTCGCCCGGGGTCTCGGCCGCCTCGCCCCGCTGAGCGCGGTAGTCGCTCCATCCGCCGGCATAGATCACCGCTCGCCCGTCGCCCTCCATGGCGATCGTGGTGGTGGCGATCCGGTCGAGGAAGTCCCGGTCGTGGCTGACCAGCAGCACCGTCCCATCATAATCCGAGAGCAGTTCCTGCAGCAGGTCCAGCGTCTCGATGTCGAGGTCGTTGGTCGGTTCGTCGAGCACCAGCAGGTTCGCGGGCTGCGCGAGGATGCGGGCCAGCAATAGCCGCGCCTTCTCGCCCCCCGAAAGCGAACTGACCGGCGCCCGCGCCTGCTGCTCGTTGAACAGGAAGTCCTTGAGATAGCTCACCACGTGCCGCGGGTTGCCGCGCACCATGACCTGGTCGCCGCCGCGGCCCTGCACCCGCAGCGCCTTGTCCCCGGTCAGGCTCTCCCAGAGCGTGGCGTTGGGATCGAGCTGGGCGCGGGTCTGGTCGAAGACCGCGATGTCGAGATTTGTGCCGAGCGTGAGCGTGCCCGAGTCCGGCGTCTCCTGCCCGATCAGCATCTTGAGCAGCGTCGTCTTGCCGGCCCCGTTGGGCCCGACCAGCGCCACCCGCTCTCCGCGCTGGATGCGCAGCGAGAACGGTTTTAGGATCACGTTGTCGCCGAAGGCCTTGGTGATCTCTTTCGCCTCCACCACCAGCTTTCCCGAAGCGCGCCCCGTCTCGATTGCGAGATCGGCGGTGCCCTGCCGCCGGATCTGCGCCGACCGTTCGGCCCGCAGCGCCTGCAGCGCGCGCACGCGGCCCTGGTTGCGGGTACGGCGAGCGGAGATGCCCTCGACGGCCCATTTCGCCTCGGCCTTGATCTTGCGGTCGAGCTTGTGGCGGGCCTCGTCCTCCTCGGCCCAGACCTTGTCGCGCCATTCCTCGAAACTGGTGAAGCCGTGTTCCTGCCGCCGCACGGCGCCCCGGTCGAGCCAGAGCGTCGCCCGCGTCAGCCGGTTGAGGAAGGCCCGGTCGTGGGAGATCAGAACGAAGGCCGCGCGGGTCTCCGCAAGCTGGTCTTCGAGCCAGCGGATCGCGGCGATGTCGAGGTGGTTGGTCGGCTCGTCGAGCAGCATCAGCTCCGGCGCCTCGGCCAACAGCTTAGCCAGTGCCGCGCGCCGCCGCTCGCCGCCCGAGGCCGTCTCGACCGGCCGGGAAAGATCGAGCTTCAGCCCCTCGCCGGCCATCTCGACCCGGTAGGTCTCGCCCTCGGCCAGGCCGCTGGTGGCGAAATCGCCGAGGGTCGCAAAGCCCGCCATGGTCGGGTCCTGCTCCATGTAGCCCACGTGCACGCCGGGCGGCACGATCCGGCTGCCGGAATCGGGTTCCACCAGCCCCGCCATCACTTTCATGAGGGTCGACTTGCCGGAGCCGTTGCGCCCCACGAGCGCCACCCGGTCCCCCTGCTGGACCACCAGCCCGAGGTCAGAAAACACAGGATCCCCGCCGAAGGTCAGCGAGATGTCGGACAATTGGAGAAGGGGTGCGCGTGCCATGTGCGGCGGCGTAGTCGGCGCCGCATGCCCCGTCAAGCCACCGCGAGAGGGGACGCGCCTGTCGTCACCCGGCCGGCAGGTGTCCTGCCGGGAAGGCCGGCGTCACGGTGTCGGTGGAAGGGCTGACGGCCGCCCTGCCCCGCTCCTGGATCCGGCTCGCCACGAAGCCGTAGAAGGTCGCGTGCCGGTCTTGGGCCGCGAAGGCCGCGTTGAGCAGCTGTTTCGCCTCGAAAACCTGCGCCGCCCGTTCGGCCATCGCCGCGGGCACCCGTGTCTGCCCACTTCGGATGCGCGCCGCATGCACCGCGTAGGCCTCCGCCACCCGCTCGCAAAAGCCGGGCGCCCGGGTAACACTCTCGGGCGAGAGGTGCAGCTCGTAGGCGACCGGCCCTACCGGCGCCGAGCCGCCCGTCATCGCCAGCACCTCCACCGCATGCAGCACATCCTGCGAGGGAGCTGCGGCGAAGGGGCCGGCCATGTTGCGCGGCAGAACGGCGTGAAAGCTCGCCCCACAGGCACCGAGGGTCTCCAGATCGAGACGCGCCCCCCCCGGCAGGCGGAGGAGCCCCTCGCCCTCCTGCAGCACGCTGGTTTCGCTGAAACAGAGGCCCGTGGCCCGCGCCACGGGCAGCAAGGCCGCGAGATAACCCGCCTCCCATGTGTCGTCGGCGTCGAGGCAGGCCACGAACTCACCTCGGGCCAGCGCCAGCGCCCGATTGCGCGCAGGTCCCGGCCCGGTCGCCATCGGACCGGGCGGAGCGAAGCGCAGCCCCAGACCGGCTGGAAGAACAGCGGCATAGTCGGTGCCGTCATCCGAGGCGATGACGATCTCGACCGCGTCCGCCGGCAGCCCGCAGCGCGCGACCGATGCTACGGCCCGCACAATCTGCGCCTGCGCCCGGTAGGCCGGCACGATGACCGACACCGCGATTGCACCTGTCATGTCGGACCTCTCCCGCCGCTCCGGTCCAAGGATGGCGCGGTCCCGGACAAAAGCAAGCCTGTCGGCTCAGCCCGCGACCGCCCGCAACAACCGCTTGCGCGCCGGCGGGATCGCCCCGATCTCCAGCCCGGTGAAGACGTGGAGCGTGCCGAGGTCCCGGTCGACCACCGCATGGTCGCTGACCCAACCGCCCATCAGCAGGTAGGTGCGCAGGAGCGGGGGCATTCCCAGCATCGCCTGCTTGAGGTCGGGCTTGCGGCGCAGCCGCTGGGCGAAGCGGAAGACGTTGGGCGCCTTGACCCGCGGCAGCCATTGCTTGGGGCCGAGGTGACGCTCCTTAAGCAGGGCAAAGGCATCGCGATACTCGGCGGTCTCTACGCCCCGGAAGGAGGAGCAACCGAACAGCAGCTCCACCCCGGTCTCGTCGACAAAGGAGGTCATCGCCCCCCAGGCGACCCGCAGGATATCGGCGTCGCGGCGCTCGGGATGGATACAGAACCGCCCCATCTCCACCATCGGCCCATCGAAGTTCTGCAGTGCCGAGAGCTCGTAGAACTGCGCCGAATAGCTGCGCGCGATCTCCTGCCCGCCGGTCAGCGGCAACAGCCGGAAGGTGCAGACAAGCGTGCCGTCGCGGCTGTCTTCGACCAGCACATGACGGCAGATCTCGTCGAAACGGTCGCCGTCCTCGGAGGCGCCATTCCGGAAACACAGCGCCCGCAGCGCCAGCGACGCCGCCACATCGGCCTCTGTTTCGGCGACACGGGCCGCATACCGGCCCTTTCGCAACTTGAGCATATGCGCGCTCCACCTCCGGGCCGCCGCAAGTACGCGGCGCCGCGAAACGAATCTGGTTGGGCCGGGCGATACATGCAAGAGGTGACAGCAACGTGAAGCGCCGTCCCTCCCCCGACGTCCGGCTTTGGCAACAGCGCCATCCGGCCCCATATGTCCGGATGGACACCCGACGCGACAGGAAGGAACCGCAATGACGGACAAGACCCGCAAGAGCGATGCAGAATGGCGCGAGGAACTCGGCCCGCTGGGCTTCGAGGTCATGCGCAACCACGGCACCGAACGCCCCTTCACCCACGACGATTTCCCCTCCGACCCCGGCACCTTCCGCTGTGCCGGCTGCGGTGCGCCCCTGTTCGAACAGGCCGACAAGTTCGACGCCGGCTGCGGCTGGCCGAGCTTCACCCAGCCGGTGGATTCGGAGATCGTCGGCGAGAGCGAGGACACGCGCTACGGGATGCGGCGGACGGAGGTGCATTGCGCCCGCTGCGACGGCCACCTCGGGCACGTCTTCCCGGACGGCCCCGCGCCGACCGGCCTGCGATACTGCATCAACGGCGTGGCGCTGCGCTTCGAACCCGAGACCGGCGGAAAGGACGACGACTGAGTCGCCTGCCCGGGCGCCGCGGCCCCTGGCGCGGCGCTCAGGCGCCTCAGATGTTGGAGCCGATGTCGAAGCGGCCGACGTTGCCCAGCAGCTGCGCCAGGAAACCGAGGCCCTGGATGTTGCTGTCGGTCACCCGGCGGGACAGGGCGACGACCTTGCCGTCCTGCAGGCCGAAGCGTTCCACGTTGGTTACGACCCCGTTCGAATCGAAGCTGATCGCGACGATCTGCCGGTCGACGATCTCCGTCGCCTGGTAGCCGAACGTGCGCATCCGCTGCGAAACATAGTAGTAGCCCGAGTTGTTCAGCACCCCGGCAGAGGACGGCGTGCCCACGGTTTCGGCCACCGAGTCGCGGGTATCCACGCCCACGACGACCTCGGAGAGCTCCTCGTCGCTCGGCGCATATCCATGGTCCCGATAGATCGGAGAACAGGCGGTCGCGACCGAGAGCACGGTCCCGGCACACAGTGCCCGGACCACCCGGCCCAAATTCGCGCGGCACTGCCTGCCCATGTCTGCCCTCATGTCACGTGTTCGTCGAATTGCCTTTCGGCTTATAACGATGGCATCCTTTTCTTCAAGAAAGGAACGACACCCCATGACTTCAACCGACGCCCCTTCCAAGCTCAGGCTCTCGCGCCTGCCGACGACCCGGCCGACGCCCTTCAAGATCGTTCCCGATGCCGAGGCGATGGCGAATCTGGCCGGCGAACTCGACCTGATCGATCTTCGCAAGCTCCGGCTCGAAGGGCAAATGTTCCCCGACGGACCACGCGACTGGCGGCTCGAAGCGCGCCTCGGTGCGACCGTCGTGCAACCCTGCTCGGTGACGCTGACCCCCGTGACCACCCGCATCGAGGCGCCTGTGGTCCGTCGCTACACCGCCAATTACTCGGTCTCCGACGAGGCAGAGGCGGAAATGCCCGAGGACGATTCCCTCGAGCCCCTGCCCGAGGTGCTGGACCTCGACGCGGTGCTCGCCGAGGCGCTGGCGCTGGCGCTCCCCGACTTCCCGCGCGCCGACGGCGCCGAGCTGGGCGATGCGGTCTTTGCCGCGCCCGACACCCAGCCGCTGCGCGACGAGGACGTAAAACCCTTTGCCGGCCTCGCCGACCTCAAGAAGCGGCTGGAATCCTGAACGCCCGCCGGGGCCGGTCCGGCCCCGTCACCGCCTGCGCGACGCAAGCCCGCCGCAGGCGCCCGGCCCAACCGGAGGAGCGGCCGCAAGGCCGCGACGACGGGCGGGAGCCCCCCGCTCTCGGCCACACAGAACCGGCGTCAGGGCACCGCGGGGCCGATGCCAGACGACTCACTTGCGTCCTGACGCAAAATGCGTATGTTCGCGCATCTTCCACACACCCTTGAACGGGAAGCGCCGTCGGCGTATGAGGCGCCGACAAACGAAACATTTGCCGCCGGGACAGACCCGACCGGCCAAAACACCGAGGTTGAGACATGGCTGTCCCTCAGAATAAAGTCACCAAGTCCCGCCGCAACATGCGCCGGTCGCACGACGCGCTCAGCGGATCGAATCCCAACGAGTGCTCCAACTGCGGCGAACTGAAGCGCCCGCACCACGTGTGCAGCGCCTGCGGTCATTACGACGACCGTGAAATCGTTGCGATGGTTGACGAAATCGACATCGACGAAGACGCCGCCTGAACCCGACATCAGCGGCCTCGACGGGCAGTGCGCACATGACCACTGACGCGCAGGACAATCTGCCGTCCGCGATTCCTTCGGAACTCGCGGGCAAGGTCGTGATCTCCGTCGATGCCATGGGAGGTGACAGGGGCCCGGCCACCGTGGTGGCCGGCTGCGCCATGTCCGCCCGCAAGAATCCCGATATCGGTTTCATCCTTCACGGGCGCGTTGAGGAACTCGAGCCCCTGGTCGCAAAGCGCGGCCTGGCCGATCGCTGCGTGATCCGCGACGCCCGCGAAGTGGTGACGATGGATGCCAAGCCCTCCGTCGTGATGCGCCGAGGCAAGGACACCTCGATGTGGTCCGCCATCGATTCGGTGCGGGACCGCCAGGCCACCGTGGCCGTGAGCTGCGGCAACACCGGCGCGCTGATGGCGCTCTCGATGGTGCGCCTCCGCAAGCTGCCCGGCGTCAGCCGTCCGGCCATCGCCTGCCTCTGGCCTTCGCGCAGTCCGCACGGCTATGCCGTGATGCTCGACGTGGGCGCCGATATCCGCGCCGACGAGGGCGACCTGCTGCAATACGCGCTGATGGGCGCCTCCTATGCGCGCAACGGCCTCGACATCGCCCGCCCCCGCGTCGGCCTGCTCAACGTCGGCACCGAGGAGCACAAGGGTCGCCCCGAGCTCAAGGCCGCGCATGGCCTGATGGCGGAAGCCGCGGCGGTTTCCGACTATGAATTCATCGGCTTCGTCGAGGGCGGAGACATTCCGCGAGGTGAGGTGGACGTGATCGTCACCGACGGCTTCACCGGCAACGTGGCGCTCAAGACGGCCGAAGGCACCGCCTCGCTGATCCGCGATCTGCTGAAGGAAGCGTTTCGGCACACGATCCTGTCCCGCATCGCCGCGCTGCTGGCCTTCACCTCGATGCGGCGGCTGTCCAAGCGCACCGACCCGCGCCGGGTCAATGGCGGGGTGTTTCTGGGCCTGAACGGCACCATCGTGAAATCCCACGGCTCCGCAGACGCCACAGGGGTCTCCGCGGCGATCAAACTTGCGTTCCAATTGGCGCAGGCAGGCTTTTCCGACCGCCTTGCGGCCCGCGTGGCCTCGACCTCGCCCTTGCGACAGGATATGCCGTGACGCAACGTTCCGGCCGGACTGGGCGGGACCAACGAGACAAAAAAGGCAAGTGAAGATGCTGGTCAGAGCCGTGGTCCGCGGAGTGGGTCACTACCTCCCGGAACGAATCGTAGAGAACGCCGAGTTCGAAGCCTCCCTGGACACGTCAGACGAGTGGATCCGCTCCCGCTCCGGAATCGAGCGGCGGCACTTCGCGGCAGAAGGCGAGAACACCTCCGATCTGGCGACCAACGCCGCGCGCGCCGCGCTCGAGGATGCCGGCCTCTCCGCCGGGGACATCGACGCGATCATCGTCGCGACCTCCACCGCCGATCTCACCTTCCCTTCGGCCGCCACCATGGTCCAGGACAAGCTGGGCATGACCGGCGGCTTCGCCTTCGACGTGCAGGCGGTCTGCGCCGGTTTCGTCTATGCGCTCGCCAACGCCAACGCGCTGATCCTTTCCGGACAGGCCAAGCGCGTTCTGGTGATCGGCGCCGAAACCTTCAGCCGGATTCTAGACATGACCGACCGCGCGACCTGCGTGCTCTTCGGCGACGGCGCGGGCGCGCTGGTGCTTGAGGCTCAGCAGGCCGCTGGCACCTCCGCGGACCGCGGAATCCTTGCCACCGACCTGAACTCCGACGGCCGCTACCGCGACCTGCTGTATGTCGACGGCGGCATCTCCACCGGCAGCAGCGGCGTGCTCCGTATGCAGGGCAAGGAAGTGTTCCGCCATGCCGTCGAAAAGCTGGCCGATACGGCGCACCGGTCGCTCGACCGGGCCGGCCTCGACAGCGACGATGTCGATTGGGTGGTCCCCCACCAGGCCAACCTGCGGATCATCAAGGGAACGGCCGCCAAGATGAAGGTGCCAATGGAGCGGGTCATCCTGACGGTCCAGGACCATGGCAACACCTCCGCCGCCTCGATTCCCCTCGCCCTGTCGGTCGGCAAGGCGGAAGGCAAGATAAAGCCCGGCGATGTCGTCGTGACAGAGGCGATCGGCGGCGGACTGGCCTGGGGTTCCGTGGTTCTGCGCTGGTAAGGCTGCCGAGGGACCGGCAGCTTAATCGAGCGAATCCAATGCTTTGAGCGTTGAGGCTCACCAAAAGGCGGCCGGAGCATCGCACTTTCGGCGACTTAGCGCCTCCACCCAAGTCATTGATATTGACTGAATTCCACGGCTACCCTACGCTCATCCTCAATTAGCGCCGGGGGGACAATGAGCGAAAAGACACTGACCCGAATGGATCTGAGCGAGGCCGTCTTCCGCGAGGTCGGACTGTCCCGCAACGAATCCGCCCAGATTGTCGAAAGCGTGCTGCAACACATGTCCGACGCGCTGGTGCGCGGCGAGCAGGTGAAAATCAGCTCCTTCGGCACCTTCTCCGTCCGCGACAAGGCAGCGCGAATCGGCCGCAACCCCAAGACCGGGGAAGAAGTGCCGATCCATCCCCGCCGCGTTCTGACCTTCCGCCCGTCCCATCTGATGAAGGAACGGGTCGCGGCCGGAAACCGGAAGTAAGGCATCACGGGAATGAACGGCAAGGCCCCCGACGCATTCCGCACGATCAGTGAAGTTGCGGACTGGCTGGGCGTGAACGCCCATGTTCTGCGCTTCTGGGAAAGCAAGTTTTCCCAGGTCAAGCCGGTGAAACGTGCCGGCGGGCGCCGATATTATCGCCCGTCCGACATGGAATTGCTGGGCGGCATACAGAAGCTGCTGCACGAGGATGGCATGACCATCAAGGGCGTGCAGAAGGTCTTACGCGAACAGGGCGTCCGCGCTGTCTGCGCCATGTCTCGGCCGCTGGACGATGTCTCCGCCGTCGCCGAGGAACCGGCCCCCGCTGCACCTGAGCCCCCCGCATCTGCCGAACCTCCGATATCCGCAGAGGCCGCGCGGAGCGAGCCGGAAACCCGCGTGGCCGACCCCGCCGCGCTCGATAAGCCACAGGCCCCGCCGGTGGCGGAGCCGCTCGAAACCGCCGAGGCCGCAAGCGCCTCCGAAACGCCGGACGCGCCGGAACCGTCTGCCCCTGCGGAGCCGGAGCACGATACCGAGGCCATGCCGCTTTTCAATCGCCCGGCCCCCTCACCTTCGCCCACGGCCGCAGAGGATGCCCCTTCCGAGGTCGAAGACGCACTCGCAGAGACTGCAAGTGAAGCCGAGCCCGCCGCGACAGCCGAAGGGCCTCCGGCGCCACGTGGCCCAGTCATCGCCCCCCTGCCGCCGGCCGATATCCCCCTCGTAGACCTGCTCGGAAGCCTGACGCCCGGCATGATCGATCCGGCCCTCCTGCGTCCGATCCATGCCCGTCTGGTCGAGCTGCGCGCACGGATGGGCGGCCGGGAGTGAGCACGAGATTCCTGTCGGTTTGTCGCTTGCCCTTGCCGCAGAAATCGCTACAAAGCCCGAACGTCGGGCTATGGCGCAGCCTGGTAGCGCGTCCGTCTGGGGGACGGAAGGTCGCAGGTTCGAGTCCTGCTAGCCCGACCAATTCACAATCCGCCCGCATCCTCCGGGACGCGGGCGTTTTGTTGTGCGGCGCACCGTGCGCCGCCCAGCAAGGGGGAACCGCATGACCGGCGTGCTGCCGAGCCAGAGCATCGCAAGGATGATCGCGGATGGTGCCATCGCCGCCGACCAGCCCTTCGCCGAAGGGCAGGTCCAGCCCGCCAGCCTCGACCTGCGACTGGGGCGCACGGCCTACCGGGTACGCGCCTCATTCCTCGCCGGCGACGGCAATCGCGTCGGCGACCGGCTGAAGCAGTTCGGCATGCATGCGATCGACCTCAGCCAGGGCGCGGTGCTGGAAAAGAACTGCGTCTACGTGGTGCCGCTGCAGGAGCGCCTCGCCCTGCCCGGCGGCACCAACGCTGTCGCCAACGCCAAATCCTCAACGGGCCGGCTCGACCTGCTGACCCGCGTCATCACCGACGGCGGTGTGGAATTCGACCGGATCGCGCCGGGCTACACCGGCCCGCTCTATGCCGAGATCTGCCCGCGCTCCTTCTCCGTGCTGGTCCGGCCCGGCATGCGGCTCAACCAGATCCGGTTCCGGAGCGGCAAGGCCACGCTCGACGACACAGCGCTCCGGGCCTTGCACGAAGAGGTCGGCCTCGTCTCCGGTGAAGCCGTGATTTCCGAAGGCCTCGGCTTCTCGGTCGATCTGCGTCCGCAAGACGGCGCGCTCGCCGGGTGGCGCGCCAAACCGCACGCGGGCGTGATCGACCTCGACCGGATCGGCCACTACCGGGCGGCGGATTTCTGGGAACGCGTGGAGGCTGAAGACGGCCGGATCATCCTCGACCCGGGCGCCTTCTATATCCTCGTCAGCCGCGAAGCGGTCCATATCCCGCCCGATTACGCCGCCGAGATGGCGCCCTATCTCGCCATGGTCGGGGAGTTCCGTGTGCATTACGCGGGCTTCTTCGACCCGGGGTTCGGACATGCGGAGGCCGGCGGCTTCGGCGCACGCGGCGTGCTGGAAGTGCGCTGCCACGAGGCGCCGTTCGCGCTGGAACACGGGCAGATCGTCGGACGTCTCGTCTACGAACGCATGGCCGAACGGCCCGAGACGCTCTACGGCGCCGGCATCGCTTCCAACTACCAGGGTCAGGGCCTGAAGCTGTCAAAGCACTTCAAGGCGCCCTGATCGCGCACCCTCTGTCTTCTTGGCCCCAATGCCCTCCGCCGGAGGCACGATCTTTCTTCCGAATGATCGGCGGTCGCTTCGCGGCCGTTGGCTCAGCGATACCGGCCGTGCCGCAGCAAGACCTCGACCTGGTATCCATCCGGGTCCGCGACGAAAAAGAACCGCGCCATGAGTTCGCCGTCGCGCTCGAAACTGACGATCTTGCGCGGCGACAGCCCGGCCGCCTCGAGCCGCGCGTGCTCCGCCTCCAGATCATCGACGCAGAACGCGATGTGGCCATAGCCGTCGCCCAGGGCATAGGGCTCCGTGCGCCCCTTGTTGACCGTCAGCTCCAGTTCGAAATCCGCCGCGTCGTTGCGCAGGTAGACCAGGGTGAAATCGTCGAAATCGTACCGGTCCGCGACCGTCAGTCCGAATGCCTGTTCGTAGAAGGCGACCGAGCGTGCCTCGTCGAGAACACGGATCATGCTGTGGATTGCCTTGACCATCTTGCCTGTTCCTCATCTGTCGGAATTTGCAGGACGCCTATCGAATCCGCCCACCGATCGCGAGGGGCTGTTCAGCATGAAATACTGCCGGCCCCGATGGACGGGACCGGCAGAGAGCGCCGTTACGCGAAGATGAAATCGCCATCGTCTAGACGCGACTCATCCGTGCCGAGCAGGACGAGGCGGTCCCCATCGCCGAAGTTCAGCACGGTGCCGTAGTTCTTCTCCACCACGGCAGCTTCGATCTCGTCGAAAGTCGTGATACCCAGCCCGCTCACATCGATCGTGTCGTGGCCGTTGCGGAAGTCCACGACCGTATCCTTGCCGTAGCCCTCCGAGAAAACGAAGGTGTCTTCGCCCCGGCCACCGGTCAGCTGGTCTTGCCCCTGGCCGCCGTCGAGGATGTCGTCGCCCCCGTTGCCCATGAGAATATCGCCGCCCTTGTGCCCAAACAGGCTGTCGTGGCCTCCGTTGCCGAAGAGCACATCGGACCCGGCCCGCCCGAGCGCCACGTCGTCACCCTTCCCGGCCCGTACGAGGTCGGCGCCGCCACCGGCGCTGATGAAGTCCGTGCCGCCCTTCGTCTCGTAGATCATCGACTCGTCGCCGCCGATGATGAAGTCGGTGCTGTCACGGCCAAGGATGTCGGACACGGCGAGCGGCAGGAGCACGCCGTCCAGCGCGTGGATCACGCCGTTCGACGCCATGATGTCCGTGGCGATGAGACCGGGGTTGGCGACGCCGTCGTCGGCGTCGATCAGCGAGGGAGGCGTGGTGCCGGCGTCGAGGGTCAGGATCCCGCCCTGCAGCGTCTCGACCTCGCCGGCATCGATCACGTCGGCGGCTTCCAGCGCGCCGGCGGCGACGTGATAGGTCAGGATGTCCGTCAGCAACGGGATTGCATCGCCGCCGCCCAGCAGGGTGAGCGATTCCACAATGTATTTGAATGCGCCCCTTTCGGACGCCCCCTCGTAGCCGAGCGCGCCCGCAAGCCCGGTGAAGGCGCTGTCGACCGGCGCGAAGACGGTCAGTTCCGCGTCCGGGTCTGCCAGCGCATCCGCCAGCCCCGCAGTGACGACGGCATCGCGCAGGATGTCGAAATCATCCCCGTTCCTGTCGAATTCCCCCGGCGCTCCGCTTTCGAGCACGATCTCGGTGATGGTCTTGTCCATGAGTGTCCTCCGTCTCCCGTGACCCGCTCCATGCCCCGTCTCTCACGGGGCCATGCGCCAAGCCATCTCTTCACTGCCCTTGTGAGCAGATGATCGGAATACGGTGCAGGCCGGGAATTCGGATGTATCGGCCGGTCAGGAGCAGCCAGCCGGGAGCGTCAGATCGGCCCCTGAAACGGAGCCAAGACACTGAAAACACGACATACAATTCCTGACAAAAACGTGAATGAATGCCGCTCAAAACGGGTGATCCGCCGCGCGCCCCGGTCTCGTGTCGCGCGCCATAGGTCAGGTCTGAGCGTCCTCGTCCGGGTCAATGTCGTCGTCCGGCTCGTCCGGCTCATCGCCGGTTTCGGAGAGGGGCTCGGTCGCGTGGCCGGCGTCATCGAACATTTCGCCCTGCCCCTCGTCGCCGGCCTCTTCCTCGGTCTCCGTGCCCGGCGGGGGACGGTTGTCGAGCAGGCCCGCGGCGCGCAGTTCGCGCAGCCCCGGAAGGTCGCGGGCGCTTTCGAGGCCGAAGTGGTCGAGGAACTCCGGTGTCACCACAAAGGTCACGGGCCGGCCGGGGGTCATCCGACGGCGGCCGAAGCGAATCCATTCCATCTCGAGCAGCAGGTCGATCGTGCCCCGGCTGACCGAAACGCCGCGGATCTCCTCGATCTCGGCGCGGGTCACCGGCTGGTGGTAGGCGATGATCGCCAGCGTCTCGATCGCGGCGCGGGAGAGCTTTCGCATCTCCACGGTTTCCTTCTGCATCAGGAAACCGAGATCCGGCGCCGTGCGGATCGCCCAACGGTCGGCGACACGGACGACGTTCACCCCCCTGCCCTCGTAGCGTTTCGCGAGCCGCTCCAGCGCGCGAGCGGCATCGGCGCCGTGGGGCATGCGGGCGTTCAGTTCGCCCACCGTCACCGGCTCGGAGGTGGCAAAGAGGATCGCCTCGACCATGCGTTCCTGCTCGCCCTCGGGCGGGGCCTCGAAGAGGCTCTCCTCCTCCGGCAGCTCCTGCTTGTCAGCCATTTCGACCCTCGGCGGCGCGGATCTGGATCGGCGCGAAGGTCTCGGGCTGACGGATGCTGATGCGGCCGGCCTTCACCAGTTCCAGCGAGGCGGCGAAGGTGGCAGCGGTCGCCGTGCGGCGGCGCACCGGGTCCAGCTCCCAGCCCTCGGGCAGGTAGGACATCAGGTCCGTCCATTCGCCGGCATAGCCCACCAACGGCTTCAGCCGCTCCAGCGCCTCTTCCATCGTGTAGAGGTTCTTGCGGTCCATCACGAAGGGGCGGAACTCGTCCTTGGTGCGGATCCGGGCATAGGCCTGCATAAGGTCCATGATGGTGGCCGAATAGGTCACCTTGCGGGTGCGCTCGACCTGCTGGATCTCGCCCCGGACAAAGAAATCGCGGCCCTTCTGGTCGCGGGCCATCAGCTTGGCGGCAACGTCGCGCATCGCCTGCAGGCGTTCGAGCTGAAACGCCAGGTGCGCGGCCAGCTCGTCGCCGCTGGGGCCTTCCTCGGCTGGATCGGGCGGCAGCAGCAGGCGGGACTTGAGGAAGGCCAGCCAGGCCGCCATCACCAGGTAGTCGGCCGCCAGCTCGATCCGGAGCGACTTGGCCCGGTCGATGAAGGCAAGATATTGCTCGGCAAGCTTCAGAACGGAGATCTTGCGAAGATCCACCTTCTGGGTCCGTGACAGCGTCAGCAGAAGGTCGAGCGGGCCCTCGTAGCCGTCCACGTCGACGATCAGCGCCTCGGCGGCAAGCCGCTCTGCCACCGCATCGCCCGTGCCGGCAGTGCCCGCGACGGCATTCGCCATATCCGCTGCCATGTCCTCAGCCATAGGCATCCCCGTTCAGAAGTGTGCGAAGTTCCTCTTCCACGGCCGGAATGTCAACCGGATCCGGCTTCCGGCGCAGCGCAAGCGCCGCATCGGCCCGGCGTGTGGCATCTGGAGAAAGCGGCCCGGCCGAAGCCACAGCCTGCTCCATCTCGGCCAGCTCGCCATTGCAATGCAGGACCACATCGCATCCGGCGGCAATAGAGGCTGAGGCGCGTGCGGCGATGTCTCCGCTCAGCGCCTGCATCGACAGGTCGTCGGTCATCAGCAGCCCGTCGAAGCCGATCTCGTTGCGGATAAGGTCGATCATGCGGGCCGATTGCGTGGCCGGGGCCTCCGCGTCGAAGGCGGTGAATTTCAGATGCGCGGTCATGCCCATCGGCAAGTCCGCCAGCGCCTGGAAGGGCGCGAAATCCAGGGCGCGCAGATCGTCGGCATCCACCTCCACCACCGGCAGGTCCTTGTGGCTGTCGAGCCGCGCCCGGCCGTGCCCAGGGATGTGCTTGACCACCGGCAGCACGCCACCGGCCGTCAGCCCTTCGGCGGCGGCACGGGCGCCGGTCACCACGGCGGCCACGTCCTCGCCGAAGCAGCGGTTGCGCAGGAAGGGGTGGGTCTCCGGCCGCGCAATGTCGGCGGAGGGGGCGCAGTTGGTGTCGATGCCGACCTCGCGCAACTCGTGGGCGATCAGGCGGTGCCGCAGGAACATCGCCCGCGCCGCGGCCTCGAGATCGCCGGCTCGCTGCATCTGGTCCAGTGGCGGCTGCCAGAGGCGCCAGTGCGGCGGCCGCATCCGCTGGACCCGGCCGCCTTCCTGGTCGATCAGAACCGGCGCATCCCGGCCGACGGTGTCGCGCAGATCGCCGGTCAGGCGGCACAACTGTTCCGGTGCTTCGATATTGCGGGCGAAGAGGATGAAGCCCAGCGGCTGCGCCTCGGCCAGAAAGGATCGCTCCGTGCCTGTCAGCGCGAGCCCCTCGACGCCGAGAATTGCCGCCGAGCGGGCGCTCACCGCACCACCACGGGGATGCACTCGGCCCGTTCGGCCACCAGTGCCGCACAGAAACGGCGGGCTTCGGCGAGGTCAGCGAAGCCGAGCGCGCGCAGCCGCCAGAAGCTCCGGCCGCCGGCATTCGCCTCGACCAGCACCTGCTGCTTGTCGTCCAGCAGGCCGTCGAAGGCGGAGGCCAGGATATCCCAGGCCCGCTTGGCCTCGTCTTGGGATTCGAAGGCTCCCAGCTGCACAAGCCGCGTGCCGACCTCGATCGACGTGGGGTCGACCGATGCCGGCGCGATGCTGGCCAGTTGCTCCGTCGCCTCCGGCGCGGCGAGAACGCGCGCCCCCGGGCGCGGCGCGGGACGCGGCGAGACCGGCATTCCGGAGGTGTCGTTCAGCCCCTCCAGCGACGCCTCGATCGCCGCCGTCCGGACAGCGGCCTCGATCGCAGATTCGACCGTGTCCGCGGGCTCCTCGGCCTCGGCACTCTCCGAGAGCGGGATCGCACCGGCCGTGGCCGCATCGGCGAGCGCCAGGGCGCGCTCCAGCGGATCATCGGAAGGCACCTCCTCGGTCAGGCTTGCCACCGTCGGCGTCATCGGCGCCGGCTCGGCAAGCTCCGCATCGTCGGGATCGACCCGCGCCAGCAGCGCGGCCTGGTCATCCCCGGTCGCTTCGGCGCTCTCTGCCGGCGTCAGCTCGGCCGCAGTCTGGTCTTCCTCGGCCAGCCGCACCGGTTGGGGCGCAAGGATCAGCTGGGATTCCGGCACCGCCGCCACGCCCTCGGCCTGGACCGAGTTGACCGCTAGCCCGGAATGGCTCGCCACCATCCCACCCGGATCATCGGGGGCGATCCGCATCGGCCCTTCGAGCGCCTGCACCACCGGGATGCCGTGCAGATCGCGCATGATCTGCTTGTAGCCCCACCAGCCGCAGGCGCCGATCACCGCCAGCGAGACCGCCGCGCCGATCACATGGACAAAGAGCCGTGCCTTGCCGGGTGCCGCGACCTGATAGGCGCCGGACTCGTCGACGCACTCGAAGGACTGAATGTATTCCTGAACGTGGGGTGCTTCGAGCGCCCCCCTGCCCTGACCTGCTGCCGGGTTCAACATGCTCCGCCTCATTGCCTGTCCCGCACGAGGCGCCGCCGTTCATGGGAGTTGCGCTGCGCGGGGTCTTGCCTGCCTGATGCCCCGCGCGCGCCGTTTGTCAGCGCATTTCTTCGACCGGGGTCACGCCCAAGATACCAAGACCGGTGGAAATCACAACGGAGACAGCGCGTGCGAGGGCGATTTTCGCCTGCGACGTGGCCGGATCCGCTTCCTGCAGGAACCGCAGGGCGGGCTCGTCGTTGCCCCGGTTCCACAGGCTGTGCAGGTCGCCGGCCAGCTCGTAGAGGTAGAAGGCCACGCGATGCGGCTCGTGGGTGCGCGCCGCAATCTCCAGCAGCCGCGGCCATTCGGCGACCTTGGCGGCCAGCGCGACCTCGGCGGGATGGGTCATGCCCGACAGATCCGCGGCCGCAAGCGTGGCGTCGTCCACTGCGATCCCGGCCTCGTCCGCCTTGCGCAGCACGGATTTCACCCGCGCATGGGCGTATTGCACATAGAAGACCGGGTTGTCCTTGGACTGCTCCAGCACCTTGTCGAAATCGAAGTCGAGCGGCGCGTCGTTCTTCCGGGTTAGCATGACGAAGCGGGTCACGTCCGGCCCGACCTGGTCGACAACGTCCCGCAGCGTGACAAACGTCCCCGCCCGCTTGGACATCTTGAAAGGCTCGCCGTTCTTGTAGAGCTTCACCAGCTGCGTGAGCTTGATGTCGAGCGGCACCTTGCCGTCCGAGAGCGCCGAGACGGCCGCCTTCATACGCTTGACGTAGCCGCCATGATCGGCGCCGAACACATCGATCAGCGCGTCGTAGCCGCGTTCCACCTTGTCGAAGTGATAGGCGATGTCGGGCGCGAAATACGTCCAGGACCCGTCCGACTTCTTGACCGGCCGGTCCACGTCGTCGCCATGGGCGGTGGACTTGAAGAGCGTCTGCTCGCGCGGTTCCCAGTCCTCCGGCGTCTTGCCCTTCGGCGGCTCCAGCACGCCCTCGTAGATCAGCCCCTTGTCCGACAGCGCCTTGAGCGCGGCCTCGATCCGTCCGGTGCCGTAGAGCGACTTCTCGGAGAAGAACCGGTCCATCTTCACGCCGAGCGCGGCCAGATCCTCCCGGATCAGCTCCATCATTGCGTCTGTGGCGAACTCCCGCACTTCGGCCAGCCAGACGTCTTCGCCCGCGCCGACAAAGGCATCGCCGACCTTCTCCTTGAGCGCTTCGCCAACGGCGATCAGGTAATCGCCCGGGTAGGTGCCATCGGGGAAGGCCACCTGTTTTCCATGCGCTTCCAGATAGCGAAGGTAAACAGAGCGGGCGAGCGTATCGACCTGCCCGCCGCCGTCGTTGATGTAGTATTCGCGCGTGACATCATAGCCCGCAAAGTCCAGCAGCGAGGCCAGCGCATCGCCGAAGACCGCGCCGCGGGTGTGCCCGACATGCAGCGGCCCGGTCGGGTTGGCGGAGACGTATTCGACGTTCACCCGCTGGTCCTTGCCCATCGCGGACCGGCCGAAATCGCCGCCGGCCTCCAGCACCGTGCGGACAACCCCGGCCCAGACCGGCGCCGCCAGCCGCAGGTTCAGGAAGCCCGGCCCCGCCACGTCGGCCGTGTCGATCCGCCGGTCCGCCGCGAGCTTTCCCGCCAGCGCCTCGGCGATGTCGCGCGGCTTCATCTTCGCCGGCTTGGCCAGCACCATCGCCGCGTTGGTCGCCATATCCCCGTGCGACGCGTCGCGCGGCGGTTCCACCGCCACGTTGGACAGGTCCAGCCCTTCGGGCAGCACACCTTCGGCCGCCAGAGCGTCCAGCGCCTCGGTCACAAGGGTACGGATATCGGCATAGATGTTCATCGGTCAGGCTCCGCTGGGGGTTGCCGCGCGGTGTATCACGGGCGAGACCGAGGTCAATGGCCGCCCGTTGCCGCTGCCTCCCGCTCCGGCGGCACCATCGCGAGCAGGCGCACGCCCGGCACAGCCTTGAACTCGGCGCCATCGGCCAGAAGCCGGAGTCCCGAGCCATCGACCCGGCCGAGAAGAAAGGCCTCGGGGTTCCTGCCCCGCCAGTCGTCGAGGGTGAACTCCTCGGTCAGGCGGGTCACTTTCACCTCCCAGCCTTCGGTCATGAGCCGGCTCAGTTCGAGATAGCTCATGCCCTTGCCCAGCGGCTGCGCGCCAAGCGTGCTCGGCAGGGCATGGCGCCGGGACTGCTCCTGCGCCCGGGAAATCTGAAAGACATTCTCGCGGCCGAACTCCGGCGCGAGGTCCGTCGCCACGAGCGTGTTGTAGGCGTCGTTCTCCGTCGCCGCGAGCACCACGCCATAGCGCACGAGGTCCAGGCCGTGCTCCGTCGCCTCCGACAGGATGTCGCCGTAATAGGTCGGCAGCCCGGCCTCGCGCGCGCCTCGCAGCCGCGTGTAGTTGCGGTCGGTCACCATCACCGGGATCTCCAGGTCCTTGCAGGCGTTGCCGAGCGCCGTGGCAAACCGCGAGCCGCCGACGATAACCAGCCCCGGCGCATCCGTCCCCGCAAGGCCGAGCGCGCGCGCCAGGGGCGCCAGCGTGAACCCGTGCAGCACCACCGTGGCCGCCACCAGCGCAAAGGCCAGCGGCACCACCCGCGCGCCGTCCTCGATCCCAAGGTCCACCAGCTTTGTCGCAAAAAGCCCCGCGACCGCGACGAGCACCACCCCGCGCGGCCCGGTCAGCGCCACGAGCAGCCGCTCGTTTCGCGGAAGCCCGGAGCCCAGAAGCGACAGCAGCACCGTCGCCGGCCGCACGATCAGGATCACCACGACGAGAAACGCCGCGGCCCGCCAGTCCAGCAGCTCCAGCGTGCCGAGGTCCATCGAGGCCGCCAGCAGGATGAAGACGCCGGATACCAGCAGGATCGTCGCGTGTTCCTTGAACCGGCGCAGCTCGGTGAAGGACGGCAGGTCCGAGTTGGCGACGACGATCCCCATCAGCGTCACCGCCAGCAGCCCGCTCTCATGGGCGATCAGGTCGGTGCCGACGAAGGTCGCCAGCACCGCCACGAAGAGCACCGGCACCTTCATGTATTCCGGCACCAGCGCGCGGCGGAACGCCTGCACCACCAGCCAGCCCGCGGTCCATCCGATCGCGCCCGACACGGCAAAGCGCAGGCCGAGCGGCACCAGCGCGCTCCACATTTCGCCCCCCGCCGCGGAGACCGTGACCACCTGAAAGGCCAGCACGGCCGCCAGCGCCCCGATCGGGTCGTTGACGATGGCCTCCCATAGAAGCAGCACCGACGGACGCCGCGACAGCCGCGCCTGCCGCAGCAGTGGCGCGATCACCGTTGGACCGGTGACGATCATGATGCCGCCAAAGACCGAGGCCGCCGCCCAGCCGAGCCCGGCCACGTAATGCAGGGCCATCGCCGAAAAGAGCCAGCCGAGCGGCGCGCCGAGGATCACCAGCCGCCGGACCCCGGTCGCCGCGTCGCGCAAGCCGTGCAGGTTCAGCGTCAACCCGCCCTCGAACAGGATGATCGCCACCGCGATCGCGACCATCGGCTCCACCAGGGGCCCGATATCGCGCGCCGGCACCAGCCATTCGAGGCCCGGCCCCACCGCAAGACCGGCCGCCAGCATCAGCACGATCGCAGGCATCTGCAGCCGCCACGCGATCCATTGCGCCCCGACGCCCAGCACGCCGATCACCGCGATCGCCACCTCGGGCGTCAGCCCGCCACCACCTGCACTCATCGCTTCTCCGTCCGCCTGTCCGCCCCGGGTCCGGGGCTTGTCCCTGTCGCCCAAGGACGTTCAGTCTTCGCCCTGACGGTCAAGGGTTTTCGCCGCGCCCAGTCGGCCCGAAGGGCTCAAGGGGAATGCGCCGTAGGCGCGCAACATGGCTGACGGCCGGGCCTAGCCGATCAGCCGGGCGTGTTGCTGCAGCGCGAAGCGGTCGGTCATGCCGGCGATGTAATCGGCCACGATCCGCGCCAGCGCGGTTTCGTCCCCCGCGCGCTCGATGTCGTCCTGCCAGTCCACCGGCAAAAGATCCGGCCGCCGCATGTAGAGCGGAAACAGCGCCTCGATCACCTGGGTCACGCGGGCGCGCTCCTCCATGACGCTCGGCGCACGGTACATGCGCGTGAACAGGAAGGAGCGGATCACCTCGATCTCCTGCCAGACCCGCTGCGAAAAGCGGATCACTGGCCGGCCGAGTTCGCGCACCGCCTGCGCGTCGCCGGGCCTGGCCTCCTCCAGCGTGGCTCGCGCGGTGGCGATCACGTCGGTCACCATGACCCCGAAAACCCGGCGCAGCGCCTCGTGTCGCCGGCGCATCGGGTCGAGCCCGGGCCAGGTCGCGTCGACCTCTCCATAGGCCGGCCCGACGATGGGCAGCGCCTCGATCTCCGCATCGGTGAACAGCTTCGCGCGCAGACCGTCCATCAGGTCGTGGTTGTTGTAGGCGATATCGTCCGACAGGGCGGCGACCTGCGCCTCGGCGCTGGCGTGGGTGTGCAGCTCCAGGTCGTGCACCGCGTTGTATTCCGCGAGCCTGTAGAGCAGCTCGCCGGTGACCGGCCCGTTGTGCTTGGCGATCCCTTCCAGCGTCTCCCAGGTCAGGTTCAGCCCGTCGAACCCGGCGTAGTGGCGCTCCAGCGCGGTGACGATATGGATCGCCTGCGCGTTGTGGTCGAACCCGCCATAGGGCGCCATGAGCGCGTGCAGCGCGTCCTCGCCGGTGTGGCCGAAGGGCGTGTGCCCGAGGTCATGGGCCAGCGCCACCGCCTCGGTCAGTTCCCCGTTCAGCCCGAGCGTACCTGCGATGGTCCGCGCCACCTGCGCGACCTCGATCGAATGGGTCAGGCGGGTGCGGAAATGGTCGCCCTCGTGCTCCACGAACACTTGGGTCTTGTGCTTCAGGCGCCGGAAGGCGGAGGAATGGATGATCCGGTCGCGGTCGCGCTGGAAGGGCGAGCGGAAGGTGCTGATCGCTTCCGGATAGAGCCTGCCGCGGCTGGCGGCGGGGTCGCAGGCGTAGGGGGCCAGTTTCATGGGCATCCTTGTTCAGCCGTTCCTGCCCGCATATATCTTGGTTCTGACAGGAATGCGACGCGCCAATCGAGGTTTTTCATGGACTTGACCCTTCCCCCCAAGGTGACCGACCGCGCCTTCGCCCGTCTGGCGGAGATCGAGGCCGCTCCGAAGGCGCTGCGCGTGGCCGTCGAAGGCGGCGGCTGCTCGGGGTTCCAGTACGAGATCAAGCTCGACGATCCGGCCGAGGACGACCTCGTGATCGAAGGCCAGGGCCAGAAAGTCGTGGTCGATTCGGTCTCGCTGCCGTTCCTCGAAAACGCCACCATCGACTTCTCCGACGAACTGATCGGCGCCCGTTTCGTGGTGGACAACCCCAACGCCAGCTCCTCTTGCGGCTGCGGCGTCAGCTTCGCGATGTAATCCGGGCCGGCGCTCAGCCCCCGTAAACCACCAGTTCCGGCAGATCGGTCAGCGGCGCTTCCAGCACGCGGAGCGCGGGCAGGCTGACGCGCGTGCCGGATCCCGGCGCCCCGCCCGAGGGGCGCAGTTCGACCGCGACGGACTTGCCGGTCGCCGGGTATTCCAGCCGCCCCTGCCGCACCTCGCTCACCAGCCCGGTCTCGGCCCAGAAGCCGGGATCGGCCGGATCTCCCAGCGATGCGATCGTCGTGCCCAGCCGGCTCTCGCCGCTCACCGGGGCCGCGGCCGCAGCGGCGGCGCGCTGTTCTCCTGTCGTGGTATCGAATTGCTCGGGGGTCAGCGCCGTCGGTGACGGCACCGCCGCTGCGGGCTCGGCCGCGACGGTCTCCATCGGCGCGCCGGCAACCGGGTCCGCCGGCTTCCGGAAGGGCACGCGGAACTGCGAACACCCTGCCACCGCCAGTACCAGCGCCGCTATCGTCACCTGCCTCAGCATCTGTCCGTCTCCCTCTGCGGCCATTTCCCGCAACCTGCCCTGCGTTCACAAGGGGGGCAACCTTCGATCCGTCTCTTGCCTGTTTTCACGGCAAAGCGTAGCGTTTCGCGCATGAACACGCCTCTGATCGATCCGTTCCAGCGCGCGGTGACCTACCTGCGGGTTTCCGTGACCGACCGTTGCGATTTCCGCTGCACCTACTGCATGTCGGAAAACATGACCTTCTTGCCGAAGCGCGAGCTGCTGACGCTGGAAGAGCTCGACACCGTTTCCACCGCCTTCATCTCTCTCGGCGTCCGCAAGCTTCGGATCACCGGGGGCGAGCCGTTGGTGCGCCGGAACATCCTGACCTATTTCCAGGGGATGGCGCGGCACCTCGAAAGCGGTGCGCTCGACGAGTTGACGCTGACCACCAACGGCAGCCAGCTGCACCGCTTCGCCGGCGAACTGGCCTCCATCGGGGTGCGCCGGGTGAACATCTCGCTCGACACGCTCGACGAGACCAAGTTCGCCAAGATCACCCGCTGGGGCCGTCTGCCGCAGGTGCTCCGGGGAATCGACGCGGCGCAGGAGGCCGGCCTGAGGGTCAAGATCAACGCCGTCGCCCTCAAGGGCTTCAACGAGGACGAGCTGTTCCCGCTGGTAGAATGGTGCGCCTCCCGCGACATGGACCTCACCTTCATCGAGGTGATGCCTATGGGCGATCTGGGCAACGAGGACCGGTTGGACCAGTACTGGCCGCTGAGCGACCTGCGCGCCCGTCTGCGCGAGCGCTACAGCCTGACCGACCTCGCCGAGCGCACCGGCGGCCCCGCCCGCTATGTGCAGCTGGGGGAAACCGGGCAGAAGATCGGCTTCATCACCCCGCTTACGCATAACTTCTGCGAGAGCTGCAACCGGGTGCGCCTGACCTGCACCGGCGATCTCTACATGTGCCTCGGCCAGGAAGATCGCGCCGACCTCCGCCCCTCGCTGCGCGAGCCCACCGCCCCGCCGCTCGAAGACGCGATCCGCGCCGCGATCCGGCTGAAGCCCAAAGGGCACGATTTCGATTATTCCCGGCAGGAAGTGGCCGGCCAGATGCCGCGTCACATGAGCCACACCGGCGGCTGAGCCCGGCAGACAGGGATTCGGACAAAGCCGCCAGAGTGAGGGAATGCGCCGCATGCAGTCCGCACGCGGCGCGACGTCCCATGCCCGGCCGGGCCTATCGCAGGATATGCACGAAGCCGCCCGTCTCGCCCTCGAGCACGCCATGTTCGGCCGAGGTCGGCTTCAGCATCGCCTCCAGCAGCACCGGAACCGGGGTCCAGTAGGGAATGTACCATTCCTGGTCGACCTCGAGGATGAGGGCCTTGTCGCCGGCCGCGTCATAGGCGCCGATCAACGACACATGCGGCCCATCCCAATCCCCGGTCACCACGCCCTGGTTGAAATAGACCAGCAGCGCGTCCTCGGCCGACATCTCGTTCGCGGCGAGGATCTCCCGCAGCTGGCCGAGGGTCTGATCGTCGGCGGCCGTGGGCTTGAAGGTCTCGGTCCGGTAGCCTTCCATCCCGAGCGCCGCGAGCGTGCCGCCGGTGAACTGCGCCAACTGGTCGAAGGTGACCCCATCGCCCCCCTCGGCAGACACCTCCGCCCAGGTGGCATCGGCCACCGCCTCGAGCAGCTCCGGCTGGGTGATCACGGTGTCCTCTGCATTGGCCGGAAGGCCGCGCAACCCGTTCACGGCCGCGGTGACCGCGGCGATGGAACAAGCCGACGTGGTGAACTGCGGTTTCACGAAAGAGGCGAAAGCCCAGTAATCCGGCGCTTCGCTCTGGCGCAGGAAAGTGGTGTCGGCTGTCACCGGGGTCGCGTTCGGTCCGAGCTTCGGTGCGGGCTGGTCGGCCGCAGTTGCCATCGGGGCAGCCAGAAACAGGCCGGCCCCGAGCAGGGCGGCGCGCTTGAGAGAGCGGTTCGTCATTTTGGAAGAGTCCGGAAAAATGTTTGATGGCAGACACTAGCACCGCGCAATGGCCTGTCAACGCGCGTATTGATCGGCCTTCCTTGCACGCCTTCCAAGGTCGGGTTTCAACGGGGCGCGCACTGCACCGTGACCGGCCTAGCCCCAGGCGCCGCCCAGATCGTCCCGCGCGCGCTCGATCCAGTGCTCGCGAAGCCAGGAACAGGGACGCATATGGCGGATGACAGAGCCGTGGTAGCCCTCCAACGCCTCGCTCATCTTGGGCCTGCCATGGAAGCAGACGACGCGCGCGTTGTCCGGGAGTCGCGGCTCGGCGAGGTAGTTCATCGGCGGCAGGCGCAGGCAACCGTGCTTGAAGCTCACCACCTGCTCGGGGGGCAGGTAGGCGAAGGCGTCCCGCTCCTGCGCCAGGGTCGAGGTGTAGCGCTGCTCCGAGCCGCGCGCCTTCTCGACCTCGCCCCTGGGATCGGCGGCAAGGGTCTCGTAGAGCCAAGCATGCAGCGCCGGATCGAAGCGGAACACCGAGCCGTGGCCGGTTGCGCGGCCCCGGCGCGCCTCGACCCAGTCCGCCCGCATGGCGACCTTGCCCGGCGCATGGTGCAGGATGTCGTCGAGCGGGCCGGTGATGACCACGTCGAGATCGAAGCCGAGCAGCGGCCCGTCGAGATCGGGGATCAGGCCGGGGCGGAACAGGCTGACCTTGCGCATCGCCCCCTGCCGGTTGGCCACCGCAAGGGCCGCGTCCATCTCGGCCTGGAAGGGCTCCTCGGGCAGGTCCAGCACCTCGATCGAAGGGTGCAGCCCGTCGCGATGCTCGGTCATACAGAAGAAGCGCACCTCGTCCGAGAGGTTCCTGCGGGCACCGGAATAGAGCCGGTTGACGTACTCCGGACCGAAGAGCGTGCCCCATTTGATGCAGATGACGTTCGCTGTGCCCATGCGCACCTCCTTTGCCCCGCTCTAGCCTGTCCCCCCCGAACCTGCCAGTGGCGAAAGCCGGCCATGCGACCAATGCAATTTGCCACCAAAACACTTGCGCCACGGATAGTGCATACCTACATGCACGATGCAATCATTACGCAATCACACGTCACATCTCCGCCGCGGGACCGTTCCGCGGTCCGACCCTTCATGACAAGGAGCGACGCCCTCGATGTCTATGCAGGCCTTCGACACCCCCCTGCCCGGCGATGCCGGCTGCCTGGTACGACGTGACCCCGCGCGTGAAGCGCTGGCGGAACTCCAGGCGGCTTGCGCGCGGATTGACGGTCTCGTCGCGCGGATTCGGGGAGACGGTACGGAGGCCTGCCGGAGAAAGGCGCTCCTGCTGCTGCGGGAGAAATCGAAGCAGTTGGTCGCGCTGCTGGAACGCCCCGAGAAGACCCAGGACGGATCGGCGCAGGAGGCCGAGGAGATGCCGCCGCTCAGCCCGCGCGAACAGGAGATCCTCGGCTGGATCGCGAGCGGCAAGAGCAACGCGGTGATCGCCGAGATCCTCGGCATCTCGCCGCACACGGTGGACACGCACAACCGACGGATCTTTCGGAAGCTCGGCGCAGGAGATCGGACCACTGCGGCGATCAAGGCGCTGGACGGGGGACTGCTGCCGCCGCGCTGACCGCCCGGAAAGGGAGCGGAGGCCTCCCGCCCGTCGTCGACGCATCGCAGATGCGCCTCCTCCCGTTGGGCCGGGCGCGCTGCGCGCGCCGGCCGGCCCGCCCCCGATGTCAGCCGGCCGGCATCCGCTGTTCGGCCAGTGTCACCCACCAGGAGCATCCTGCCGGGATCGCGGCATCGTTGAAATCGTATTCCGGGTGGTGCACCGGCGCGGTCTTGCCATTGCCGACGAGGATGTAAGCGCCGGGGCGCTCCTCGAGCATGAAGGCGAAGTCCTCGCCGCCCATGATAAGCGGCGCCTCCTCGCAGCTTCCCGCCACGGCCCGCGCGGCGTCGGCGGCAAATGCCGTCTCGGCGTCGTGGTTGACCATCACCGGGTAGTTCCGGTGATAGCGCACCTCCGCCTGGCCCCCGAACATCTGCGCAGTGCCCTCGGCAATCTCGGTGATCCGGCGCTCGGCGAGGTCGCGCAACTCCGGGGTCAGCGAGCGCGCGGTTCCGCGCAGAGTGACTTGCTGCGGGATGACGTTGAACGCCTTGCTCGAGGTCTCGACCGAAGTGACGGAGACCACCAGTTGCGCCACCGGGTCGACGTTGCGGGCGACGATACTCTGGAAGGCGACGACCATGTGGCTCGCCATCACCACCGCGTCCACGGTCTCGTGCGGCTTGGCCGCGTGGCCGCCGCGCCCGGTAAGGACAATCTCGAAATGGTCGGCCGAGGCGAAGAACGGCCCCGGCCGGATCGCGAAACTGCCTGCCGGCTGGCCGGGCCAGTTGTGCATGCCGTAAACCTCCTGGATGCCGAAGCGCTCCATCAGCCCATCGTTGCACATCTCGCGGCCGCCGCCGCCGCCCTCCTCGGCGGGTTGAAAGATCACCACGACCGTGCCGTCGAAATTGCGGGTCTCGGCCAGGTAGCGGGCAGCGCCGAGAAGCATGGCGGTGTGCCCGTCATGCCCACAGGCGTGCATTGCGCCAGGCACCTCGGAGGCGTGCGCGGCGCCGGTGGCCTCGGTGATCGGCAGGGCGTCCATGTCGGCCCGAAGCCCGACCACCCGCCCCGAGGCGGTGCTGCGCCCGCGGATCACCCCCACCACGCCGGTTCGGCCGATCCCCGTCACCACCTCGTCGCAGCCGAAGGATTGCAGCCGCTCCGCCACGATGGCCGCGGTGCGGTGGGTGTCGAAGAGAAGTTCGGGGTGGCGGTGGATGTCCCGCCGCCAGTCGGTGATCTCGTCCTGCCAGTCGGCGAAACGGTTGCGGATGGGCATGGAAGGCGCGCTCCTCGGGCAAGTGGTCAGGCCGAACGGAGTCGGCCGCTTGGAGCGACAGCCTTTCGGCAGCGCCCGGCATTGGCAAGGGGGGATCGAAAGGCAATCGGTACCGTTTCCCACCTCCGCGAGACGACGCCGCGGGATGGTCACTTGCCGGAACCGGCCCCGCGAGATCGGCGAACTGCCCGGTCTCAGGTCCACATCCGGGCCCACGTGGGCCCGGTTGTTCAGTGCATCCCCTTGCGGATCCGTCGGACCATCAGGAACACCGCCAGAACCACAGCGGGCAGCAGGAGTGCGGTGGCGGTTCCCTTGCTGAGCCCAAGCGGTTCGAGGAAGGGATAGGCGGCATAGCTGGCGAGGTTCAGCGCGTAATAGCTGATCGCGACCACCGACAATCCTTCGACCGTCTGCTGCAGGCGCAGCGCGAGGTCGGCCCGGCGGTCCATGCTCTCGAGCAGCCGCTGGTTCTGGGCCTGCCGCTCCACGTCGACGCGGGTGCGCAGCAGGTCGCCGGCGCGGGTGGCCCGGTCGGCCATCGCCTTCAGCCGCGCCTCGACCGAGCGGATTGTCCGCATTGCCGGATCGAAGCGCCGGGCCATGAACTCGCCGAAGAGCTGGCGCCCCTCGAACCGCGCCTCGCGCAGGACCGCGATCCGATCATGCACGAGCGCCGCATAGGCCGCAGTGGCGCCGAACCGGAAAGTCGAGCTGGCAAGCATGTTCTCCAGTTCGGCCGAGATCGAAAGCAGTTTTTCAAGCGATTCCTCCGCCGGCTGCAGATCGCCGCGCAGGTCTCCGACCAGCACACTGAGTTGTTGATCTATTCCGCCCATCCGGTGGCTGAGATCCTGCGCCCTCGGCAGGCCCAGCAGCGACATGGACTTGTAGATCTCGATCTCAGTAACCCGCTGCACCACGCGCCCTACCCGCGCCGGTCCGACCGAGGGACGCACGAAAAGCGCAAACCGCATGTGACCGCTGGGATCGATCCGGAAGTCGCTGGCCACGATCGCGGCGTCCTCGAGCAGCCGCGCCATGGCGATGCTCTCGCCCACGAACCAGCCGTCGACCTTGTCGCTTGCCTCGGCATCCCCCGCGTCTCCCGCCTCCAGGAGCTCGACGCGGATCAGCGCAGAACTGATCCGCGCCCCCGGCGCCATCGCCAGCCAGTCCGTCGGCAGCAACTCGTAGGCGCTTGCGTCGAAGGCCCGGTCTTCCAGCCCGTCGATGAAGAGCGTGTAGGTGGAGAATTCGGTGTGACGTTCCCATTTCAACCGGTGCCGACCGATCTCGCCGAACCAGTGGGTCGCTCCCGGCGGGGGGTGCGGCGCGCCGAAGCGGTCCAGCAGCGCCACAAGATGCGCCCTGTCCTCGGCCTTGTCCCGGCTGGCCGCATCGCGCGGCGGCTTGATCGCCAGGAACAGCGCATGGCAGGGCGCCATCATCTCGGGGAATGGGCGCGCATGCAGCTCGTTGGCCAACTCGTAGCGTCGCGGATGATCCGCCAGAAGGGGCGCGTGGCCTGTCTCGTTCATGGAGCCAGATAACCTTGGGGAAACAGCCCTGTAAAAGGATTTCTGGGCATGCACTGGCATACGGGCTCACAAGCTGCGGCGGCAGGATCGCCGCCGCAGAACCTCGTCCCCCCAAATGCAGATCGGGCCGGATGGCTTGCGCCACCCGACCCGACACTCCTCCCCAGGATCTCCGCGTCAGTTCAGATCGCGACCACGGCCAGCGGCGGGAAGCCGTTGAACCCGACCGAGGAATAGCTCGACGTGTAGGCGCCGGTGTTGCGGATCAGCACCCGGTCACCGGCCGCGAGGGTCATCGGCAGATGCACGGGACGTTTCTCGTAGAGCACGTCGGCGCTGTCGCAGGAGGGGCCTGCCAGAATGCAGGGGCCCTCGGGATCGCCATCGCGCGGAGTTTCGAACTGGTAGCGGATCGCCTCGTCGATGGTCTCGGCGAGGCCGGAGAACTTGCCGATGTCGAGATAGACCCAGCGGTGCGCGTCGCGCGCCGACTTGCGGCTCACCAGCATGACCTCGCAGGCCAGAACGCCGGCCTCGGCCACCAGGCCGCGGCCCGGCTCGGCCATTACCCGCTCGACATCGCCGAAACGCTCGCGCACCTGGCGCATCACGCCGGCGGCATAGGCGGTAGGAGCCTCGATCGCCTCGCCGTAGAAGGCCGGGAAGCCGCCGCCGATGTTGAGCAGGCGCAGGTCGTGGCCGAGCGCGATGGCGTCGTGCCAGATCGTCGCCATGGCGTCGAGCGTCGGCGCCCACATCTCCGAACGGCGGGTCTGGGAGCCAACGTGGAACGACAGGCCAACCGGGTCCAGCCCGAGCATCTTGGCGTGGCCCATCAGCGCGATCGCGGTATCGCGGTCGCAGCCGAACTTGCGGCTGAGCGGCCAGTCGGCCTCGCTGGTCTCGACGATGATGCGGATATAGACCTGCGCGCCCGGCGCGTTGTGGGCGATCTTCTCGATCTCTTCCTCGGCGTCGGCGGCAAAGAGGGTGATGCCCGCGCGGTAGGCGAAGGCGATGTCGGACGCCCGCTTCACGGTGTTGCCGAAGGAGATCGTGTCGGGGCGCGCACCCAGCGACAGGCAGAGCTCGATCTCGCCACGGGAGGCGGCGTCGAAGTGCGAGCCGACCTCGACCAGGCGCGAGATCACCTCGCGGGTGGGGTTCGCCTTGACGGCATAGTGGATGTCGGCTTCGCCCAGACCGGCCTTGAGGGCCATGAACTGCTGCGCGACGATGTCGGTGTCGATCACCAGGGTGGGCTGATCGAACACGTTGGTGGCGAGGAAGGACTCCAGGCGCGAAGATACAGGAAGGGCGCGCGAGGCCTGAGCCTCACCGAAATGCATCGTCATTGGTCATCTCCAATAGACCCGGCCATATATGACCGCTCAGTTCCAAGGGAGACGTTACCGTCGCTACGTAAACACGGTTGCGAGATGCTTTCGGCCAGAGGCGCGTGCGTTGGCGTCTTGAATCCGCATTTGCGGCGTAACAGGATTCGATTCAAGACCCAATTTATCGCCGACGCAAAAAAGTCTCCGGCGGGATTCAGAGCGTGTTTTCCGCGACACGGCTCACCTGTGCGCCACGTCCCGAAGCTGCGTGGGATCGTAGCCGTTGCGCTCGAGCTCGGCCTCGGCCTCGGCGCGCTTTGCCGACGAGATCTGCGGGCTGCGCGCAAGGATCCACCCGGTCTTGCCACTCGGCTCGCCGACAACCGCGACGGAATAGGCCGGGTCGATGTGCAGCACCCAGTAATCCCCCCTGGCAAAGGGCAGCCAGGGCACGAAGGAGACCTTCAGACGCCCCGGCGCAACGACTTCCGCCTCGCCTTCCGCACGCTCGATCGGCCCGTCGGGGGCGCCCTTGCGGCAGGTGTTGATCACCGAGATCTCGCCATCGCCTGTCCGGGCGTAGTCGGCGGTCACGCCCTCGCAACCTTGCTCGAAGCGGTTGGGAAAGCGCGCGATCTCGTACCATGTGCCCATGTACCGGTCGACATCGAGGTTCTGCACCACCGACATCTGTGTCTCGGTATCGCGGTAGCGGTCGGTGCCGGCGAGCGATGCGCTGCCTGCAAGTGCCGAAACAGCCGCGCCCGCAATCAACATGATCCTGATCATATCTCGCTCCTGTCGTTTCAGATTCCGGGCCGCTGGCCCGCGAGTCCAGGGGTAACCCGCTGTCCGGATGACAACGTCCGTCGGCACTCCGGGTTCCTGTGAAACTTTAGCATGGCCGGCCATCTTGCTCTCGGAAAAAGAAAAACCGCCCGGCGATAACCGGGCGGTCTTCAATGTGTCGATATCTTTCGCGATCAGCTGATGCGGGTCAGCAGATCGTCGAGGCTCTTCTTGGCGTCGCCGAAGAACATGCGGGTGTTCTCCTTGTAGAAGAGCGGGTTCTCGATGCCGGAGTAGCCCGTGCCCTGCCCCCGCTTGGAGACGAAGACCTGCTTGGCCTTCCACACCTCCAGCACCGGCATGCCGGCGATGGGCGAGTTCGGATCGTCCTGGGCGGCCGGGTTCACGATGTCGTTGGAGCCGATGATGATAACGACATCCGTTTCCGGGAAGTCCTCGTTGATCTCGTCCATCTCCAACACGATGTCGTAGGGCACCTTGGCCTCGGCCAGCAGCACGTTCATGTGCCCCGGCAGACGGCCCGCGACGGGGTGGATGCCGAAGCGCACCTCCTTGCCCTTGGCCCGCAGGCGGCGGGTCAGCTCGGCCACGTTCTGCTGCGCCTGGGCCACCGCCATGCCGTAGCCCGGCACGATGATCACGCTGTCGGCATCCTCGAGCGCGGCTGCAACGCCGTCGGCGTCGATCGCCACCTGTTCGCCCTCGACCGCCATCTGCTCGCCCGCCGGACCGCCGAAGCCGCCGAGGATGACCGAGATGAAGCTGCGGTTCATAGCCTTGCACATGATGTAGCTCAGGATCGCACCCGAGGAACCCACCAGCGCGCCGACCACGATCAGCAGGTCGTTGCCGAGCGAGAAGCCGATCGCGGCCGCGGCCCAGCCCGAGTAGCTGTTGAGCATCGAGACCACGACGGGCATGTCCGCCCCGCCGATCCCCATGATCAGGTGGTAGCCGATGAAGAGACCCGCCAGAGTCATCACAAAGAGCGGGAAGAAGCCGCCGGTGTTGAAGTACCAGATCAGGCAGAGAAGCGAGAGCACCGCCGCGCCGGCGTTGAGCAGGTGCCCGCCCGGTAGCTTGGTGGCAGCACTCGTGACCTTGCCGGCGAGTTTGCCGAAGGCGACGACCGAGCCGGTGAAGGTGACCGCACCGATGAAGATGCCGAGGAACAGCTCGACCCGCAGGATCGACTGTTCGACGCCGTCCTTGTGCGCCAGCACCGCCGCGAAGCCCTCGAGCGCCTCACGCGCGGCCTCGTCCATGGCCATCACGCGGCCAAGTTCGAAATGGGCGTTGAAGCCGACAAAGACCGCCGCAAGTCCGACGAGGCTGTGCATCGCCGCCACGAGCTGCGGCATCTCGGTCATCTGGACGCGCTTGGCGACCACGACGCCGATGGCGCCACCGCCCGCGATCAGCAGAAGCGACAGCAGCCAGAGGCCGGAGCCCGGGCCGATCAGCGTTGCAAACACCGCCAGCGCCATGCCGGCGATGCCGTACCATACCGCGCGCTTGGCGCTTTCCTGTCCGCTCAGACCACCCAATGAGAGGATGAAGAGGACGGCCGCGACCACATAGGCCGCCGTTGTGAATCCGTATTCCATTGTCCCCGTCTCCTTACGATTTCTGGAACATGGCGAGCATGCGCCGTGTCACGAGGAAGCCGCCGAAGATGTTGATCCCGGCCATGAACACCGACAGCGCGGCAAGCAGGATCACCAGGAAGCTGCCCGATCCGATCTGCATTAGGGCGCCGAGGATGATGATCGACGAGATCGCGTTGGTCACCGCCATCAGCGGCGTGTGCAGCGCGTGGGAGACGTTCCAGATCACCTGGAAGCCGACGAAGATCGCCAGGACGAAGACGATGAAGTGCTGCATGAAGCTGGCCGGCGCCACGAGGCCGACGCCCAGAATCAGCGCCGCGCCGATCACCAGCAGCGTCACCTGCTGCCGGGTCTGCGCCTTGAACGCCTGCTTCTCGAGTTCCAGCTTCTCCTCGCGGGTCAGCTCCTTGGCGGGCTCCTTTTTCTTCTGCGCCGCGATCGCCTGGATCTTTGGCGGCGGCGGCGGGAAGGTGATCGCCCCCTCGTGGGTGATCGTCGCGCCGCGGATCACGTCGTCTTCCATGTTGTGGTTGACCTGGCCGTCCTTCTCGGGCGTCAGGTCGGTCATCATGTGACGGATGTTGGTGGCGTAGAGGGTCGAGGATTGCGCGGCCATCCGGCTCGGGAAGTCGGTGTAGCCGACGATGGTCACGCCATTTTCGGTGACAATCTTCTCGTCCTTGACGGTCAACTCGCAGTTGCCGCCACGCTCGGCGGCGAGGTCGACGATGACAGAGCCCGGCTTCATCATCTCGACCATGTCCTTGGTCCAGAGCACCGGCGCGTCCCGGTTAGGGATCAGCGCGGTTGTGATGACGATGTCCATCTCGGGCGCCAGCTCGCGGAACTTCTCGAGCTGCTTGAGCCGGAACTCGGGGCTGGAGGGCGCGGCATAGCCGCCGGTGGCGGCGCCGTCGGTCTGCTCTTCCTCGAAATCGAGGTAGACGAATTCGGCCCCCATGGACTCGATCTGTTCGGCCACTTCGGGGCGCACGTCGAAGGCGTAGGTGATGGCACCCAGGCTTGTCGAGGTTCCGATGGCGGCCAGCCCGGCCACGCCGGCGCCGACGATCAGAACCTTCGCCGGGGGCACCTTGCCCGCCGCCGTCACCTGGCCGGTGAAGAAGCGGCCAAAGTTGTTGCCGGCCTCGATCACCGCGCGGTAGCCCGCGATGTTGGCCATCGAGCTCAGCGCGTCCATCTTCTGCGCGCGGGAGATCCGCGGCACCATGTCCATCGCGATGACGCTCGCGCCCTTCTCCTTGGCGGCTTCCATCAGCGCCTCGTTCGAGGCCGGATAGAAGAAGGAGATCAGGGTCTTGTCATCGGAGAGCAAGCCCACTTCGGTGTCTGTGGGCGGGCGCACCTTGGCGATGATGTCGCTGGCGGCAAAGAGCTCCTCGGCCGATCCCAGAACCTCCACCCCAGCCTCGGCATAGGCCGCGTCCGAAAAGCCTGCCGCCTTGCCCGCGCCGCTCTCGATCGCGCAGGCATAGCCGAGCTTTTGCAATGCGCGGGCGCTGTCGGGCGTCATCGCCACACGCGCCTCGCCCGGGAAGACTTCCCTTGGTGACCCTATCTTCACGTGTTCTTCCTCTCGTTCATAGTCGCCGCGCACGAATGCACGTCACGGTCATTGCCTTCTCCCGGGGGTTTCATTGCACTCCGGATGCGGCTTTTCCAGCCCTTTGACCCCTACCGCGTCGATATATCAGAGCCAGCGCCGGGTCCGGGCCGCCCATTGCTCCCATTGCGGGCCGAAGTCCTCGCGCAGCCAGGCCTCTTCCTCGAGGATAAATCTGTCCGTGATCACCCACATGAAGAGCGGCACCAGCACGAGGCTCGGCCAGGCACTCCAGTGCACGATCAGTCCCAACAGGACCATCGCATCGCCGAGGTAGATCGGGTTGCGGCTGCGCGCGAAGACGCCGTTGGTGACGAAATGGCGGGCATGCTGGTGTGGCATGAAGGTGGTCCGGTTCTGCCGCATCTGGACGACCGCGACCGCCATCAGTAGCAGCCCACCCCCGATCAACAGCCCTGCGAGCAGGTCGGTTACGGGTGTGTTGATCACGCCCACGGGCAGACGCACCGCCTGAACGCGCGCCAGCGCAACGAACAGCAGCAGCCACAGCGGCGGCAGATCGATCCATTTCCAGAACGCCATGTCGCCCTCCCCGAGCCTGCATCATGTAGCTTCATGATCGCCCGGACGACCTAAACCCACCGGCGCTTTGCGACCAGCCATTTCCCGCCGATTGCGACATCCCGGCCGGCTTTGGCGAACTACACCTTGATCCGACCACAGCGACGGGCGACCCTCGGTCCACTTAACGTCATTGGAGGATTAGAAAATGTACCGTCTTGCATTCCTGGCCGCGCCGCTCGCCCTCATGGCTTGCGAGGACAGCATGTCCGAAAGCGGCTCCACCGCAGCCATGCCCACCCCGGCCGAACAGGCCTGCCTGCGGGACGTGACCGCCGCGACGGCCAATCCCGACGTGGTTCTGTTGGGCTCGGAGTTCTCCGAGGCCGGCACGAGCGTGCGCGTCGGCGTCGGACCTGAGCAGGCGCCATGGCAATGCATCGCCTACAGCGACGGCACCACCGACGGCATCATGTCGATGGCGGCCGAGGGTGCGCTCTAGACCCGACACGGCTTCGCGACAGACGACCCGGCGGAACAATTCGCCGGGCTGCGGGTTCTCAGATCGCAAGCCATCACAAAGGGGTTACAGCAATGCTTACCTGGATCATCATTTTCCTGATCATTGCCATCGTCGCAGGTTTCTTCGGCTTTGGCGGCGTCGCATCGACGTCGGCCGGGATCGCCCGGATCCTATTCTTCATCTTCATCGTGCTCTTCATCGGCTCGCTGATCATGCATCTCGTAAGCTGATCCGGACCGCAACGACCTGAGCCCCGGGCGCCGGCCATCCCGCCGCCCGCGGCTTGCCCCTGTTCAGGGTTTCATTCGAACTCCATCTCCTCGAAAACCCGACCGGCGTTCTTCGTGGCCAGCTCCTCGTAGGTATCGAGATGGGCAAAGGGCGTCTGGTCGACGTAATAGGCCTCTGCAAGCCCGCCGCCCGCGTCGAGGTGCTCGCCGATCCGCTCCCTCAGATACGTCAGGTAGTCCCGCGTGTAGCGCCGCACCTGGTCCATGTTGGTGGGGTGCCCGTGACCGGGAATGACATAGGTTGCGCCCAGGGCCTCGAAGGCGTTGTCCCAGGTCTCGATCCATTCGCTGGTGATCGTGTCGGGGAATATCGGCAGCATCCGTTCGTGGAACGCCATGTCGCCGGCAATCACCAATCCGAGATCCGGCAGCCAGACCTGGATGTCGCCGGGGCTGTGCGCCGGCCCCAGGTGCAGCACCTCGATCCGCATGTCGCCCATGGAGGCGTCGTAGCTGTCGGCAAAGGTGAGCGTCGGCCCCTGCACCACCGTGCCCTCGGCCTTGTCGCGATTGTAGCCCTGCATCTCCTGCAGCAACTGGTGGCCGAATTGCTCGACCTCGTGGGCGGCATCCTCGTGGGCCAGGATCGGCACCCCCTGCGCTGCCCAGTAGGAATTGCCCAGCACCGCGTGCCCCTGTCCGTTCTCGTTGATCACCAGCTTCACCGGCTGGTCGGTCACCGCCTTGATCTCCGTGTGCAGCGCCTCCGCCAGAACCGCCGCCGCGCCGCCGTTTATCACCACCACCCCGTCACCGGTGACGAGGAAGCTGAGGTTGTTGTTGTGTCCGGTATTCTCGTAGGTCGGGGGCGCCGTGGCTCCGATCGCCGACCAGACGTTCGGGATCACCTCGACCGGCTTCGAATAGAGCGGGCTTTGCGGGTATTGATCGGCGATATCCTCGCTGGCGAGGAGCGGGGTCGCGGCCGGAAACGCAAAGAGTACGGCGGCAAGGTTCGGAAATCGTGTCATGCAGGGTCCTCCTGCGATACACATTCTACGAACGGAATATAAAGTCGAGTCCTACCTTGCCAGCGGCCACTATTTGCCCGCCATTCCCCGATCAGACAGTCTCGGGCACTTCGCCACGCGCGACCCGGTCCATGAACTCCGCGTAGCCCGCACGTTCCAACAGGTCGCGGTTCGACCCATTCAGCACCAGAGCCCGGTCTTCCTCGGAGAAAAGCGTCCCGTAGCTGGAGAACAGCGTCTTCGACATGTCGAACGCCTTGTCAGTCTGGAACTTCTGGGCGTTGTGCATGTTCGAGCCGAGGTTGCGCATCCGGTTCTGCGGCACTTCGAAGACGCCGGACTTGCGCTCCAGCCCGAGGGCCTCTGCCACGCGCGAGGCGGTCTCTTCCGGCCTTGCCACCAGGTCCTCGTAGCGCATGTGCACCCGCCCCGGCAGCTTCCCCACCGTCGAGAGGTAGTTCCAGTTGAGCCCGTTCCATAGCGCCACCGGCGTCTCGAAATAGAGCTCGGGACTGACCTCCGCGCCGCCATCGAATATCACGATCGGCGCGCTCAGGAACGCCGTCATGCCGTCGTCGGCGGCCGAGCGGATGTTGCGCTTGTTGCGCTCCGCATAGGTGAACAGTGCCGACAGCGCGTAAAACGGGTTCCGGGTGACAAAGAGGCTGGGAATGTCCGGCAGCGTCAGCCGGCTTCCCGCACTCAGGATCGGGAACGGCGAATGCTTCCAGCCGAAACTGTCATACTCGGCCCGGCAGACATAGTTCATCTCCAGCACGCCGCGGGTGAAATTCGTCCCCGAGCGAAAGATGCCGTGTATGCAGAAACGTGTCATGGTCTGGCCCCGTTAGGATGCACATTCTGTGCCGGTATCCGGCGACAGGTGCCAGATTTCCGCTGGCGCGTCCACCGAAACGCAGCCGTGGCGGAAACTGCTGCGAACAGTTTGTGTCGACAAAGGAAATTCCTTGCGCCCGATATCGTGCTAGGGTTTCTGGGGATCGTCCTCGATCAAGCTCCGGAGCGCCCATGACGACCGATTTCACCTGGACCCGCGCGCAGTTCCAGCTGCCTGAGGGTGTCGTCTACCTTGACGGCAACTCGCTCGGCCCGCTGCCGAAGGCGACGCCGGAGCGGGTGGCGCGGGTGATGCAGCCGGAATGGCAGGACCTGCTGATCGGCGGCTGGACGAAGGCCGGCTGGCACATGATGCCCGAAACGCAAGGCGACCGGATCGCCGCCATGATCGGCGCGGAGCCGGGGCATGTTGTGGTGGGCGATACGCTCTCGATCAAGGTCTACCAGGCGCTTGCAGCCGCCCTCGCGCTGCGCCCAGAGCGGCGCGTGATCCTGTCCGACACCGGGAATTTCCCCTCGGATCTCTACATGGCCGAAGGCCTCGCCGCGACGCTCGGCAACGGCACAAAGCTGGTCACGGTCGCCCCCGAGGACGTGGCCGCGCACCTGACCGAGGAGGTCGCGGTGCTCATGCTGACCGAGGTCGACTACCGCACCGGCCGGCGTCACGACATGGCGGCGCTGACCCGCAAGGCACATGAAGTTGGCGCACTAACCCTATGGGATCTCGCCCATTCCTTCGGCGCCCTGCCGGTCGACCTGGCCGCCGCTGGCGTCGATTTCGCGGCCGGCTGCACCTACAAGTACATCAACGCCGGCCCCGGCGCGCCGGCCTTCATCTACGTGGCGCCCCGGCACGCCGGCGCCGCCGGCACCGTGCTGCAGGGCTGGCAGGGGCACGAGGCCCCCTTCGCCTTCGACCTCGGCTACCGCCCCGCCTCCAGGGTCGCCCGGATGCGCGTGGGCACGCCTCCGGTGCTGCAACTCGCAGCGCTCGAGGCCGCGCTCGACATCTGGGAGCAGGTCGACATCGCCGATGTCCGCGCCCGCTCCATCGCCCTCTCCGAACGGTTCATCGCCGGCGTGGAGGCGCGTTGCCCGCAGCTCCGCCTCGCCTCGCCGCGCGCGCCGGAGCACCGGGGCAGCCAGGTTTCATTCCATTTTTCAGAAGGATACGCCGCGATGCAGGCATTGATCGCCCGCGGCGTCATTGGCGATTTCCGCGCCCCCGACATCATGCGCTTCGGCATCTGCCCGCTCTATGTCGGAGAACCGGAGATCGACCGCGCGATCGATACGATCGCGGACGTGATGGCCGGGTGCCTTTGGGATCGCCCGGAGTACAAGGTGAAAGCGATGGTTACATGAATTGGTCCTTGCGCGCCGGTGGCGCGGCCGACGCCGTGGCATGCCACGACGTCTATTTCGATGCGGTCCGCAACGGCACCGCTCCGCTGTATTCAGAGGAAGAGGCCCGCGCCTGGGCGCCGAGCGAGGACGTCGAGGAATGGCTGCCGCCACGGCTCCAGGATGGCGTCACCTGGATCGCCGAGGACGAAGGTCACGCCATCGGCTTTCTGACGGTCACGCCCGAGGGCCATCTCGACCTATTCTTCGTGCGACCCGGCTGGCGTGGCACCGGTCTGGCACCGGCGCTCTATCAATGCATGCGCGGCTGGGCCGTTGCCCGCGGCATCCCGGACATGACAACGCACGCGAGCCATTGCGCCCGATGGTTCCTCGAGTCGCGCGGATGGACGGTCCTTGAGGATGAAACGGTGCTGCGCAACGGCGTCAACCTGCAACGGTGGAAGATGGCCTGGAAGGTCGTCTGAGAAACGACGGCGAAGGCTGGAAGCTCCGCAATGGTCTGCGCGCCACTCACCGCGCGCGCAGCGCGCGGCCACGCCCAACGGGAGGAGGCGCATCTGCGATGCGCTGACGACGGGCGGGAGCCAACCTTCCCGGTCATTGACGGTTTCACGGCGAGATCGCAGTGCTCAGGCGCCACCTACGCCCGCTTCAGCATCGGCTCCCGCCGGCCGGCCGCCCAATCCGCAACCGCCTTGCCGAAAGCCTCGAACAGCGGTCGGGACACCGGATCGCGAGAGGCGCGGTATTCCGGGTGCCATTGCACCGACATGGTGAACCCCGGCGCGCCCTCGACATAGAGCGCCTCCGCCGTTCCATCCGCGGCGGTGCCGTCGATCACGATCCGCTTGCCGGGCACCTTCACCCCCTGGCCATGCAGCGTGTTGGTCATCACCTCCCGGTTGCCGAACAGACGGTGGAACGGCCCGCCCTCCGAAAAGGTCACCTTGTGGCGCAGAGCGAATTTCTCCTCGATGGTGCCGTCGGGCGGCATCCTGTGGTTCATCCGCCCCGGCAATTCCCGGATTTCCGGGTAGAGCGACCCGCCCATGGCGACGTTCACCTCCTGGAAGCCGCGGCAGATCCCGAGGAATGGCTGACCCCGCTCCACCAGCGCCCGGATCAACGGCAGCGTCACCGCATCGCGCGACCTGTCGAAGGCGCCATGCGCCTCGGTCTCGGTCTCTCCGTATTCCTCAGGGTGCACGTTGGGCCGCCCGCCGGTCAGCAGAAACCCGTCGCAGACCTCCATCAGATCGGCGATCGACACCAGGCGCGGGTCCGCCGGGACCACCATGGGCAAGGCGCCGGACACCTCGGCGATGGCTTCGGAGTTCATCGTCCCGCCCGCATGGGTGGGGTACTCGTCATTGATGAGATGGTGGTTTCCAATGATGCCGACGACCGGTCGCGCCATGATGCCTCGCTGCAAGATATTCTCTCACAAGATAGCCACAGCTTGCAGCGGAACGGAACGCCATATGCGCACGGGAGCCCTGCTCCCGCGCACCGATGTGCAGGAAAAGCACGCCGAGCGCCCATTTGCCCAACGTGCCGGCAGCGCGGATCAGGCTTCCGCCACGAACCCTTCGACAGCCTCGACGCCGGCAACGGCACAGGCCTCGTCATTGTCCGGCGAATCCCCGGTGACGCCGACAGCGCCCAGCACACGCCCCGCGCCATCGCGGACCAGAACCCCGCCTTTCAGCGGAAAGAACTTGCCGTCGAAAGCGCCGCCCAGGGCTGCCGCCACCTGCGGACGCGCCTCGGCCAGCGCTTCCTGGGCCCGGCCGCCCTTGTGCAGCATCACCGTGCCATAGGCCTTGGCCCGCGCCACCTCGAACCGGCCCGGAGGCGTGCCATCGGCGCGCTCGAAGGCGAGCACGTTCCCGCCCGCATCCAGCACCGCAGCCGACATCGGCGCGCAACCGAGCGACACACCCTTTGCCAGCGCCGCCTGGACGATCCGGCGACACGCTTCGAGATTCAGTTCCGTCATTGCTGCACTCCAGTCCGCGGAAGACCCCTTGCCTCCGCCATTTCCTGCCGAACCGACCGACTGCCGCAGGCTGCGCGCCGAAGGCGCGCTCGGCCCAACCGCTTCGAAGGGGCCGCGCCTGCGGCCCCGCGCAGCGGGCGGGAGCCCTAGCCGTCAGCCCCTTCGGCTGCCTTGCGCGTTTCCTTCGCCTTCACCTGACGCCGCCGGTAGTGCAGCGTCGGCTCGGTATAGCCGGACGGCCAGTTGCCGTCGTTGAACACAAGGTCGCAGGCCGCTTGGAAGGCGTGGCTGCCGAACTTCGGTGCCATCGGCCGGTATCCCGGGTCCGCCGCGTTCTGACCGTCGACCTTCTCCGCCATGCGCCGCATGGCGTTCATCACCTGCTTCTCGTTCACCACCCCGTGGTGCAGCCAGTTGACCAGCGCCTGGCTCGAGATCCGGCAGGTCGCCCGGTCTTCCATCAGCCCCACGTCGTTGATGTCGGGCACCTTCGAGCATCCGACTCCGTCGTTTACCCACCGCACCACGTAGCCGAGGATCCCCTGGCAGCAGTTCTCGACCTCCTGCTCGATCTCCTCCGCGGTGAGCTTGCGGTCCAGCAGCGGGATCGTCAGCAGCGCCTCCAGTGGCGCACGCGTGCCTTTGGCGGCGATCTCGCGCTCGATTTCCTCCAGCCGGTGGAACACGTCGACCACATGGTAATGCGTGGCATGCAGCACCGCCGCCGTCGGGCTTGGCACCCAGGCGCAGGTGGCGCCCGCCATCGGGTGGCCGATCTTCTGCTCCAGCATGTCCGCCATCCGGTCCGGCGCGGCCCACATACCCTTTCCGATCTGCCCCCGGCCCTTCAGCCCGCAGGCCAGTCCGATATCGACGTTGCGCTTCTCGTATGCATCGAGCCAGGCCGCGTTCTTCATGTCCGCCTTCGGCACCATCGGCCCCGCCTCCATGGAGGTCGAGGTCTCGTCGCCGGTGCGGTCTAGGAAACCGGTGTTGATGAAGCAGACCCGGTTGCGGGCGGCCTCGATACAGGCCGCGAGGTTGGCAGAGGTCCGGCGCTCCTCGTCCATGATCCCGATCTTCACCGTGTAGCGGTCGAGCCCGAGGATCTCCTCAACCTTCGTGAAAATATCGCAGGCGAGCTTCACCTCGACCGGCCCATGCATCTTGGGCTTCACCACGTAGACGGAGCCTTCGGGCGAGTTCACCGGCCCGCCCTCGCGGCGCAGGTCGTGCAGGGCGATCAGCACCGAGATCAACGCGTCGAGCAGCCCTTCGCCTATCTCGTTGCCCTCGGCATCGAGGACCGCCGGGGTGGTCATCAGGTGTCCGACGTTCCGCACCAGCATCAGCGAGCGGCCCTTCAGCACGGCCGGGCTGCCGTCCGGCGCGGTATAGGCGATGTCCGGCGCCAGCGCGCGGGTGAAGGTCCGCCCCCCCTTGGAGACCTCCTCGGTCAGGTCGCCCTTCATAAGCCCGAGCCAGTTGCCGTAGGCCTGCGCCTTGTCCGGCCCGTCGACGCAGGCGACGCTGTCCTCCATGTCCATGATGGTGGAGATCGCGGCCTCCAGCAGGACATCGGAGATCCCGGCCGGGTCCGCTGACCCGACCTCGGTGCTCGGGTCGATCACGATGCGGATGTGCAGCCCATGGACCTTGAGGATCAGTTCGCGCAGGGCGCCGTCGTCCCCCGTCACCGTCCCGGCAAAGGCCGCGGGATCGTCGAGCGCGGTCATGCCGGCGGCATGCTTCAGACCGAGGATCGGCCCGTCGAAGGTGAACCCCGTCACCTCCTTCCAACGCCCGGCAACCAGCGGCACCACGCGGTCGAGATGCTTTTTGGCCCAGCGGATCACCTGACGGCCGCGCTCGGCGTCGTAGCCCGCGCCCTCGGGCAGGCTGCCCAGGGCATCGGTGCCGTAGAGCGCGTCGTAGAGGCTGCCCCAGCGGGCGTTCGCGGCGTTGAGTGCGTAGCGAGCGTTGGTGATCGGCACCACCAGCTGCGGGCCGGCGATGCTGCTGAATTCGGGGTCGATCTTGGTCGTTTCGACGGAGAAGGGTGCAGGCTCGGGGACGAGGTATCCGATTTCGCGCAGGAAGGCCTGGTATGCCTCCGGGTCGATCCCGGTTTCGCGGTTTTTCACATGCCAGGCGTCGATCTGTTGATGAATGCGGGCGCGTTCCTTCAGAGCGTCGCGGTTGCGTTCGCCAAACTCGGCTACAAGCGCAGCAAGACCATCCCAGACCTGTTCGGCCTCGACGCCGGTGCCTGCCACGGCTTCGGTTTCGACGAATCGTGCCAGGGTCTCCTCGACCTGCAAGCCTTTGCGCTCGGTGTAGCTGTCCACGGTATCCCCCCAAGGTTATGCGGAATTCTTGGTCTGTCGCGGTGCGACCCTAGCAGAAAAGCCGGGCGCATCAATGAGCAGCAGGGCGGGTCCGGTGATCGGCCAGGTATCTGCCCCGCCGCCGAACACGCTGTGCCCGGCACACCGGTTGCACAAGATCTCCAGCCGCACACAACGATGACAGATCTGCGTTCAGGTTGCCGGCCCCCCGCGATTGAGCCGTCGCACCATCTTCTGCACCTTCCGCCCCATCCAGCCAGCTCGCCGGACCGGGACCTCGAGCCCGGTATCCGCAGCCTGGCGGATCAGCTTCTCGGCGTTCTCCAGCAACCTGGTCGCCCGGTCCCGGTCTCCCTGCTCCAGGGCAAGCTCGGCCTCGGCCATCCGGGTGTTGGCCCGTTCCAGCGACAGTTCCGCATTGAACCGCACGACCAGCCAATTGACCCGCGGTGCCGCCGCCACATCGACGTCGAGCTCGTGGATATTGCCGGTTTCCGGGTATCTGTCGAAGTCCGGCGTCAGGTCGTCCATCGTCACGTCATCGGTCAGGGCGCAAAGGGCCTCATTGGCCGCATGGTTCCGTTCCTGACACTGCCTCGCCATCTCGCGGTCGACGGAGAGCGGCTCTTCCACCGCGTGTTCTCTCAGAAAGACATTGCGATTGAGGTTCAGCTGCGCGCCGACCACCCTCGGGCCGACAAGCGACAACAGGTGCACCGTGCGGAAATCGAGCGCCGTGTTAAGCCCCGCCGGCTCGGTCAAGCCGTCCCGCTCAAGCCCGAAATGTTCCAGAAACCAGCCTATGGTGTCCCGGTGTCTCTTGTAAGGCACCAAACGGATCGAGCCGAAAAGCTCCACCCAACGTTCCCGAAGCCCGAGGTAATCGTAATAGGGCCCCTCTGTCGTATAGGTCTCGGACGTCACCTGCTTCCCCACCCGCGCAGAGGTGGACAGGCAGGACAGTGCGAGATCCGCCTGCGGACGCAGGAAACAGATAACCTCGATTTCGGAGAATTTCCGGCGCAGCACTTCGGCAGCACTTCCAACCATCTCGGACGTCAGCAGGCGGCTGTGAAGATGTTCGTTGGAGACGAAATAGGTGTGCACATCGCCGCGGGCCTTGAGAGCCTCGACCTCGGCGTCGAAATCGGCAGTTACGGCCTCCCGGAACGCCGCATGATCCGCCGGCGTGACGAGACCATGATCCACGAAGGACGAGTCGCCCTGGCGGGGGTCCATCGAGATCGTCGCGAGCTTCCGATTTGTCGGGCGCCCGAAGGCGGCGCTATAGGCGAGGCCGCGTTCCAGGAGCGCCTCGGTGTTGTCGGAGAAGAAATGCTGAAGGCTGGTTGTCCCGGTCTTCTCCGTGCCGATGTGAACGACGCATTTCATGGCACAGGCTCCATTCTCTTATCCCGCGGGGCAACCGGATCCCGTCTAAGCGATCGGTCGGGCGCCCACAATCGGCTATGGCGCGGGTGCCGGGCAGCGCCCGTCGGAAATCTCGCGACTGCGGTAGAATGCGTGCAGGCTGCGCCGGCGGTCAGGGGCAAATCGCTCGCCCGTCGGGCACATCTCGCGGATCCGGTCGAGCCGGAACATGCGGAAATCGTCGCGCAGCTCGCACCAGGCGACAAGAGTCCAGACCTTGCCCCAGAACCAGAGTCCCAACGGCTGCACCCGACGCAGGCTGCCATGCCCCTCGCCGTCCTCGTAGTCGAGTTCGAGCACGTCGCGCGCCTCCACCGCCTGTTCCAGCCGGTCGATCCGTGCGCGCACCTCGGGCGTCATCTCCGGGGCCATGGCATGGACCTGAACCGCCGCAGCGCGGGCGCGCTCGGCCTGAGGCAGAACTGCCTCGACCTTGATCAACGCCTCCTCGGCGGCGCGGGCCATACCCGCCCCGCCCCAGGCGCGTACCAGCCGGGCGCCGGCGACCAGCGCCACGATCTCGTCGCGCGAGAACATCAGGGGCGGCAGGTCGAAGCCGCCCTGCAGCACATATCCCACCCCCGCCTCGCCCTCGATGGGCACGCCCGTGCCCTGCAGATCCGCGATGTCGCGATAGATCGTGCGCTCGGAGACCTCCAGCCGCTCGGCCAGTTGGCGGGCCGTGACGAGCCGACCGCCGCGCAGATGCTGAACGATCTGGAACAGACGGTCGGCCCGGCGCATCAGCCGCGCGCCTCGAAGACGCCGATGGAATTGCCGTCGAGGTCCATGCAATAGGCGAAGCGCCCGGGCGGAATCTCGATCGCGGGCGAGACCACGGCGCCGCCGGCGGCGCGAACCCGCTCCATTGCCTCTTCTACACTTCCGGCCACGCTGAGGTGGATCGTCGGCCCCTCGCCGTTCCGTGCGGGCGTGCCGGGATAGAGATGTCCGGCGACGCCGAGAGCCGGATCCTCCACCTGGAAGATGGCCATCGGGTTCGGGCCGGTGTCATCGCGCTTGAGCGCGAGGCCGGTCACCGCCTCGTAAAACTGCATTGCCTTGTCCATGTCCGTCACCGGGATCTCGATCCAGACGGTGGCATTCTTGGGGGTGTCGTTCATCGGGCTACTCCTTGTCGAACCTCATCCGATGCCCAATGTTTCGCACACCCCTCCTGACAGCCTTCTGTCAGCAGCCTTCCCGCTCCTCGTAACAGGTCACGTCCTGTCATGCGTATCAGGCGGACAGTCCCGGCCTCCGCTTCACGCGCCGACGAGACGCCGCCTATTTTATCTTGAGGTTCTTGCCGACGCTGATGCCGGTGCCCGGAATCTTCATGTTCACCTTGGCGCCGGACTTGCCGACCTTCACGGAGCCCTTCTTGCCGCCAACGGTCGCATTCGCGCCCTTGGCTCCGACACCGACCTTGCCGTTCTTGGTCTTCTTGCTGACGTTCGCGCCCATGGAGATCTCCCAGAAAAGTCTTTTCGCTACCGCAATGAAAAAAAGCTACACGCGGCCCGGGATTCCATCAAGAGCAGCGAACGACCTTCACAGACAGCGCTGTCACCAAAAGAAAACCGGCGCCTCGGTGGGGAACCCAGACGCCGGAACTTTAAGTATGCACTCTATTTCGCGCTCCACTCACTAGCGCTTGTAAATAACCGCGCCCGAAATCGGGCACGAAACTCTGTACTACAGAAGACGGCAACCACAAATTCTGGGCAGCGACACATAAATCCTGTCATATAATGCCCGGGTCGACCATTCGCGTCATTGCCTGGGCAGTTTTACCTATGGGGCGCGGAAAACCAGTATTTGCACTGTCGAGAAATTGCCATGCAGTTGCCGTTGGGGGCGGTTTGTGAAATGCCTTCAACACCACATCCCGGGAATGCGGCAATGCATTGCGCGTTGCATCGACACCCGGTCTCCGGCCCGTCTGGCCGATCCGCACATCAAGGCGCATTCTCCCGCCGGACGCAACCAGAGTGACGACGTCATGCGAAATTCCCTCGGTGCACTGCTCGCCATAGGCCTGGCCGGCCTCCAGTTCCTGGCGGTTCTGGCGGTGGTATTTTCTTCCTACCTGACGTCCGAGAGCGCGCTTCTGAGCCACGCGCGGGACCTGCTCAGGGACGTTGGGAACAATACCATCGAGCATTCGCGCGGCTTCCTGCGCCCTGCCCGCGGCGCAGCCGAACTGTCTGCTCGGCTTGCGCAGAACGACGTGGTCGCCAGCGACGACCCCGTGCTTCTGGAAAAGCTCATCTTCCAGCAACTCCAACTCGCCCCCCAGTTCGCCGGTGTCTTTCACGGCAACGAGAAGGGCGAGTTCGTCTACGTGATGCGCACCGAGGACGGCCCGGCGCCGTTCCGATCCAAGATCATCCGGGTCGACGACGACGCCCGCACAACCGAGCTGATCTGGCGCAATGACGATTATTCGGTGGTCGAGCGCAAGATGGACCCCGAGGATACCTACGATCCCCGCACGCGTCCCTGGTATATGCGCGCGCGAGAAGAACTGACGACGATCTGGACCGATCCCTACATCTTCTTCTCGTCGCAACAACCGGGCATCACCCTCGCCTCCCCGGTGCTCTCCGGCCCCGGCACGGTGCGCGGCATTGTCGGCGTCGATATCGAGATCAGCGACATCTCGGATTTCCTCGGCCGGCTGCGGATCGGCTCGACCGGCAAGGCCCTGATCATTCACCAGAATGGCGACGTCATCGCCCACCCGGACACGGATCTCCTGAAGACCGAGGCCGCCGACGGCACCCTGCGTTTCACCAACATCCGATCCTTCGGGGACCCGATCTCCCGGGCGGCCTTCTCCGATCTGATCCGCGATGGCAGCGGGCCCGCGGACCGGCCGCAGCTGGGCCAGTTCGAGTACGACGGAGAGACCTATGTTTCTGTCGTGATGCCGGAGGTCAGCGAAACCCTTCCCTGGACCTTCGCCGCCTATGCCCCGGAGAGCGATTTCACCTCCGTCATCAAGCACAACCGGCTGATCAACATCTGGATCGCCGCAATGGTCGCCATGATTACGGGTATCTGCGGCCTGATGCTGGCAAACTACATCCACAAGCCGGTCCGCGCCTTTGCCGTCCGCTCCGCGCTGATCTCGCAGGGCGAGCTCGACCCGTCCGAACCGCTGCCAAAGACCTACCAGGAGCTGGAGCGGGCCAACACGACGCTGATGCAACAGATCGCCGCCCGCAAGGAGACCGAATCCGAATACGGCCAGACCTTCGCACTCTCCTCCCGCGGCATGGTCCAGATCGAGCCCGAGACCGGCCGATTCCTCCGGGTGAATGCGAAATTCTGCGAGATGACAGGCTATTCCGAGGAAGAGCTCAAGCAGATGGCGTTGGCCGATCTGGTCCATCCCGACGACAAGCCCTTCCTCTCCTGGGACGGCGTGTCGGGCGAGGAGCAGATCGAGATCAACCACGAGATGCGCTGCCGTTGCAATGACGGCCGGACGATCTGGATCGCGGTGAACGGGATCCTCGTTCACAACCAGGAAGGCCGCTTGCTCCATGCCGTGTTCACGATGGACGACATCACGTTGAACAAACGCAAGGAGGAGCAGATCGCGCAGCTCAGCCGCGACCTCTCCAACCTGTCGCGGGACAACACCATGGGCCAGATGGCGGCCGGCCTCGCCCACGAGCTCAACCAGCCGCTGACCGCCATTGCGCAGAACGCCGACACCGCGCTCCTAACCGTCAAGCAGGCGCCGGACCGGCAGGACGACGAGCTGCGCGAAATCCTCGAGGAAATCGAGGCGCAGTCGTTGCGGGCCGGCGACATCATCCGTGCGCTGCGTGCGTTCATCCGCAAGGACGAAGGCGTTCGGAACGCCTTCGACCTGGCCGAACTGGTGGATCAGACCAAGCGGCTCATCATCGCAGAGGCGCATGTCGTGGGCGCCCGGATCGAAACCGAAATCGAGCCCCTGCGGCTGGTCGTGGCGAACCGGGTGCAGGTGGCCCAGGTGCTGGTGAACCTGCTGCGCAATGCGCTCGAGGCTCTGGCAGAGAACGGCGACGCGCCCAAGGTGGTCACCGTCACGGCCCGGCAACAGGGCGGCCAGGTCCTCGTTTGCGTCACCGATACCGGACCCGGGGTCGATCCTGCGATCAAGCTGTTCTCGGAGTTCGAGACGACGAAGGTATCGGGCATGGGTCTCGGGCTCTCGATCTGCCGTTCGATGGTCGAGGCGAATGGCGGCGAGCTCTGGCACGAAGACGCCAAAGGGCCCGGTGCGCGGTTCTGTTTCACCCTGAGCGCCGTTCCCGACGCCTGACCGCAGCTTGAAGTTCCGGGCGACATTTGTTTTTGTCAGCAATGGCAACGCGATGAGAACGGTCGGCTCGCCCGGCACCCGACCCGACCGCTCGTTCGGAGCCCGAGGCGGCCATCCCGGGCCCGTCCGACGCAGAAGGGTCTGTTGAATGGATGAACGCCATGCCTGACGTCGCAAATGCCGTATTCATCGTCGATGACGATCAGGACATTCGCACCTCGCTGAGCCGCGCGCTGCGAAAGCGCGGCTTCGAGGTGCAGACATTCGGGTCCGCGCGTGAGTTCCTCTATGCCTACGACAACGAGCAGGTCGGCTGCCTCGTGCTGGATTACGGGATGCCCGAGATGTCGGGGCTGGAGCTTCAGCAGCGCCTGAACGAGGCCGCCGCGCCGCTGGAGCTTGTCTTCATCACCGGCCATGGCGGGGTTCCGGAATCGGTGCAGGCGATCAAGTCCGGCGCGGTGAACTTCCTGGAGAAGCCGTTCCGGCAATCCGACCTGGTCAAGAACATCCAGACCGCATTGTCGCTGGCGGGCGAGAAACAAGCGCGCCTGCAGAACCATCGCCAGATCAGCGAACGCTTCGAACGGCTCACCGCCCGCGAGAAGGAGATCGTGGCCCACATGATCGCTCGGCCGGCGGAGGTCTCCAGCAAGGAGATCGCCAACCACCTCGGCATATCGCCGCGCACGGTGGATCACCACCGGGCCCGCATCCTCGAGAAGCTCGAGGTCAATTCCGTCGTGGAACTGATCGACCTGGCCTCGAGGCTGAAGGACTCCATCTAGCGCGGCCTTCCAGGACCGATCCGGCGCCCTTCACCCCTCCCTCTCAGAAACGGTAGTTCCAGAGCAGCATAGGTCCGCTTTGGTAGTATTCCGACACGAGGTCGTCATCCGGCAGATCCCACTCAAGGTGCCGGTATCCAAACACGATATCGCTGCTCCCGAAGGTGTAGCCGACCCCGAGCGCGGCCTGCCAGGTCAGGTCCGACTGGCCTGCGCCGACGTCGAACTGATAGGCAGCGAACCAGTTGTCGTTGAATGCCGCGCGGCCGTTCACGCCGATCACCGCGTCCCAGTAGTCTTGGTCGCCGTCCACTTCGAAGGACTGTCCGGGGCCGCCGGCGCTCACATCGAGCGTCAGATCGGCCTCAAGCTTCAGGTAACGCGCGCCGAAGGTTCCGTACATCGCGTAGTTGGGCGTTTCCACCAGCTTGTAGCCAGCGCCGAAGTTCACGATCGTCGTTTCGACATCGGCATCCGCCACGGCATCGATTGTGATCCCCTCGGCCGGGTCGCCCGGCGCGACTGTGAAGCTTGCGTCGCCGCCTTGCCGCACGCTGGCATAGCTTGCCTCGCCATAGGTCATCCACGGTCCGTTGTAGCCGCGAAGGCCGAACATGAACGCCACGTTGAGATTCTCGACGAGTTCATCGAACCCGAGCTCGAATTCCTTGCCGGCGGCTTCCCCGCCCACTTCCGTGCCCCAGACGTAAAGCTGAAGCTCGTAATTCCAGGCATTCCTCTGAATCGGATCGAGGAAGTCCTGAGCCACTGCGGATTGTGCGACGCACGCTCCCGCCGCCATGGCCGCCGCACCAATAAGTTTCTTCATGGACCCGTCCTCCCGTACGCCTGTTGTCACGCCGACCGCGCAAGGCACTATGCCCGCGCCGCGGAGCTCCTAGAGTAGTGTCGGCAATATACCTGAAAATCCAAGCTTTGGATTGATCAAGAACAACCGGGTCACCACGTAACGCGAGACGCTGCTTCCCGGCCACAGCCATCCCTTCGCGACTGGCAGGCAATGCAGTTGCAGCGGACATTCCGCCGCCATAGGGTGCGCGCGACCAATTCCGGAGCCCGACGCATATGCCGAAAGACGCCCCGCAAACCATCTTTCTTGCCGATTACACGCCATTCACCCACCGGGTGGAGCGGGCCCATCTCACCTTCCGGCTTGCGCCGGGTGCGACGCGGGTGATCTCGCGGATCGACTTCGCGCCCAACCCCGACAGCGGCGGCGGCCCCTTCTTCCTGCATGGCGAGAAGCTCGCGCTGATCGAGGCGAAGATCGACGGCGCGCCGGTCACGCCCGAGATCACCGAGACCGGCCTGACCTGCGCGGTGCCCGACGGCCCCTTCACCTGGGAGGCCGAGGTCGAGATCAGCCCGCAGAGCAACACCGCGCTCGAGGGACTTTACATGTCGAACGGCATGTATTGCACCCAATGCGAGGCTGAGGGCTTTCGCAAGATCACCTACTACCCCGACCGGCCCGACGTGATGGCGCCCTTCACCGTCCGCATCGAGAGCGACCTGCCGGTGCTTTTGTCCAACGGCAACCCGACGGGCCGCGGCGAGGGCTGGGCGGAATGGACCGATCCCTGGCCCAAGCCTGCCTATCTCTTCGCGCTGGTCGCGGGCGAGCTGGTCAACCACCCCGACCGCTTCACCACCCGCTCCGGCCGCGAGGTGGAGCTCAACATCTGGGTGCGCGAGGGCGACCTGCACAAATGCGCCTTCGGCATGGATGCGCTGAAGCGCTCGATGACATGGGACGAGCAGGTTTATGGCCGCGAATACGACCTCGACGTCTTCAACATCGTCGCCGTCGACGATTTCAACATGGGCGCGATGGAGAACAAGGGGCTGAACATCTTCAACTCCTCCGCCGTGCTCGCCTCGCCCGAAACCGCGACGGACGCCAATTTCGAGCGTATCGAGTCGATCATCGCGCACGAGTATTTCCACAACTGGACCGGCAACCGCATCACCTGCCGCGACTGGTTCCAGCTCTGCCTCAAGGAGGGGCTGACGGTCTTCCGCGACCAGCATTTCTCCGGCGACGAGCGCTCGGCTGCGGTGCAGCGTATCAACGACGTGCTCGCCCTCCGCGCACGGCAGTTTCGCGAGGACAACGGCCCGCTTGCGCATCCCGTGCGGCCGGAGAGCTTCGTCGAGATCAACAATTTCTACACCGCGACCGTCTACGAGAAAGGTGCCGAGGTGATCGGCATGCTCAAGCGTCTGGTGGGGGACGAGGCCTATTTCAAGGCGCTCGATCTCTACTTCACCCGCCATGACGGTCAGGCCTGCACGATCGAGGATTGGCTGAAGGTGTTCGAGGACACCACAGGGCGGGAGCTGTCGCAATTCAAGCGCTGGTATTCACAGGCCGGCACGCCGCGGCTCGACGTGCACGAGGCATGGTCGCCCGGCATGGCGGGCAAGGCCGCCGGCACCTACACGCTGACCCTGCGCCAGAACACACCGCCGACGCCCGGCCAGCCGGACAAGGCGCCGCTGGTCATCCCGGTCGCCGTGGGGCTGCTCGACAAGGACGGCACCGAGGTCGTCCCGACCCGGGTGCTGGAAATGACCGACGTCACCCAGAGCTTCGCCTTCGACGGGCTCGAGACCCGGCCGGTGCCGTCGATCCTCCGCGGCTTCTCCGCACCGGTGATCCTGACCCGCAAGCCGGACCGCACGGAACTGGCCTTCCTGCTGGCCCATGACACCGATCCGTTCAACCGCTGGGAAGCCGGACGGACGCTCGCCAAGGATGTGCTGGTGCGGATGATCGCCGAGGATGCCGCGCCCTCCCCCGCCTATCTCGTCGCGCTCGAGCAGATGGCGCAGGACAGCGACCTCGACCCGGCCTTCCGTGCGCTGGCGCTCGGCCTGCCGAGCCAGGACGACATGGCCCAGACGTTGTTCGACTCCGGCCACACGCCGGACCCGACCCGGATCCGCCGCGCCATCCGCGCCCTCGGACAGGCCATCGCGGACCATGCCGGCAGCACCTTCTCCGACCTCTACGACGAGATGACGGTGCCCGGACCCTACCTGCCCGACGCCGAGGGCGCGGGTCGGCGCGCGCTGCGCCAGGCGGCGCTCGGCTTCCTGACGCTGGAGGACGAGGGCGCTCGCGCCCGGGCACAATTCGACGCGGCCGACAACATGACCGAGCAACTCGGCGCACTGGTGGCCCTGCTCCACATCGACGCGGCCGAAGAGCAGCTCTCCGCCTTCCGACACCAGTGGCAGCGCGACCGGCTGGTGATGGACAAGTGGTTCGGCCTGCAGGCCAGCATGGCCCCGCCGGAAAAGGCCGCCAACGTCACGCGTCGGCTGAGCGAGGATGCCGATTTCGACTGGAAGAACCCCAACCGATTCCGCGCCGTGCTTGGCGGGCTCGCGGCCAACGCGGCCGGGTTCCACCACCCCAGCGGTGACAGCTATGCGCTGTTCACCGACTGGCTGATCAGGCTCGACCCGCTGAACCCGCAGACCACGGCCCGCATGACCACCGCCTTCGAGACCTGGAAGCGCTATGACGCCGACCGCCAGGAGATGATCCGTGAGAACCTCGAACGGCTGGCCGCGGTGCCGGATCTGAGCCGCGACACCACGGAAATGGTCGGGCGAATCCTCTCGGCCTGAGCCTAATTGAACCGGCGCCTTGCCGCCCGCTCCGTCCCGCGCCAAGCGCGGCGGCGCTCTGCTGCCGAACTCGGCAATTTGACAATAAAGTGTCGCGATTGCCCGGGTATATGTTTACATGGTATGTCATTGATGTGTCACAGCGACGTGATGGATGGTCCCATGAGAGATCGAATCGACCCCCTGATTCAGGAGCGCGCTGCCTGGCTTTTCGCGGACAACCCTGTTGCGCGGACGTCCCATCGTGTTCTCAACCGAATGCTGGGCTATGATCGCACCATCGAGCTGGGTTCCGCCCTGCGGGATGCCCCAAACGACGCGATCATGTCCCACATGGCCGACATGATCGCCAAGGACGTGCAGATCTCCGGCCTTGAGCACATCCCGGCCAACGGCCCGGCAATGGTGGTGGCTAACCACCCTACCGGCATCGCCGACGGCATCATCATGTGGCACGCGATCACGCAGCGCCGCACCGATCCGTTCTTCTACGCCAATTCAGATATCCTGCGGGTGATGCCGCAGATGTCGACGATGATCGCACCGGTCGAATGGCGCCTTGAAAAGCGGACGCACGCCAAGACCCGCGAGACCATGGCCTATACCCGCAAGGCGATCGAGGCCGGCCGCATCGGCGTGATCTTCCCCTCCGGGCGCCTCGCCAAGCGCCGCTGGCTGAAGCTGCACGAGCGGGACTGGATGGCTTCGGCGGCGATGATCGCCCGCAAGTGGGATCTCGATGTGATTCCGGTGAACGTCCGGGCCCGCAATTCGGCGCTATTCTACCTCTTCGACATGATTCACCCCAGCCTGCGGGACATCACCCTGTTCTACGAGACGCTGAACAAGGACCGGCAGCCTTACCGGCTGACCTTCGGACGACCTATCCCGGCGAAATCGCTGTCGACCAACTCCAGCGAGGCGATCGAGGAGCTGAAGGCGGCGACGCTGCGGCTTGGCGGGCGGCACGCCCCGACCGTGTCGCTGGCCGAGATGACCCGCCGTCCCCGCTGGGTCCGCTCCACCCTCTCCGCCTGAGTCCGACCGTCCGGGCGGGATCAGAGCGCCGTCGCGGCGATCCAGCCTCCCCAGACCAGCAACACGCTGCCGGACACGAGGTCGAGCCAGCGCATGGCGGCCGCGTCCATGCGTCGGCCGGCGAAAAGCGCCATGTGAACGAGCATCAGCCACCAGAGCGCCGATCCGGCAAAGACGCCGATCACCAGCACATAGGGCGCCAGCGGCGTGCCGGACGCCGCCGAGCCGAGCGCTGCGACCATGCCGATAAAGGCGAGGATCGTCATCGGGTTGGAGAGCGTCAGTGCAAAGGTCGAGGCCCAGGCCGCGACCACCCCGCGATAAGGACGTCCCTGCCCCGCCGCCTGCGGCGCCGGCTGGTGCCGCGCTGCCCAGTAGCCGCGCAACGACATCGCGCCGAGCGCCGCCACCAGCAGCCCGCCGGCCAGCGCCATCGGCCCGGCATGGGCCACCAGCACGCCCGTCGCGGCAAAGCCCGCGGCCACCATCATCCCGTAGACGGCATCCGCCGTGGCCGCGCCCAGCCCCGTCGCCAGCCCCGCCGCGCGGCCGTCGATCAGCGTCCGCCTAATGCACAATAGCCCGATCGGCCCCACCGGCGCCGCAATGGCCAGCCCAACGCCGATCCCCTTCAGCAGCACCTCGATCATCGCCGCCCCTCGCCTCGAGGCACCACCGGCACCGCCATGGTCTCTTTCAGGGCATCGAGCGAGATCATCGTCTCGGTCCGGCGCACGCCCCGGAGAGGCTTTACCACCTCCTGCAGGAAGGCCTGCAACGCCGCCGTATCCGCCAGCCGTACCTTCATCACGTAAGACCGCGCGCCGCTGACGTGGTGAAGCTCCATCACCTCCGGCCGTTCCGACAAGGCCGTGCAGGCCTCCGCCTCGCCTTTGTAATCGACATCGAGGAGGACAAAGGCGCAAAGTGACGCGCCGGTCGCCACCCGGTCCAGCACGGCCTGCCATCCGGTGATGACGCCCTGCGCCACCAAACGCCGCACGCGATCATTGGCAGAGGAGACCGAGAGCCCAACGGCCTCGGCCAGTTCGGCGCTTGACGCGCGCCCGTTGGCCTGCAGAAGGCCGCAAATCTTCCGGTCGATCTCATCCATGACCCACAAATTGCAGGCACAAATCGACTAAATCAAACAAAATTCCGGATTCAGGGGGATTTCCCACCAGATGACCGAAACAACAACGCCGCCGCCGGAATTCTTCCGGCCAGCGGCGCCATTCAGTCCTGAAATCCGGCAACCGACCGGGGGCCGATCAGCCGTCCTTCTTGAGGCGGTCGAGCATTTGCGCCCGAATCGTCTGCGGCTTCGCCTCGCAGAAGGGCTGGGCACGGGTCCAGGCGATCATGTCGGCGCGCTTGGCCGCGGAGTGGAACGGGCCCCAATCCGCCGCGACGCCACGCATCCCCTGGCTGACCACGCCATCGCGCGGCACCGTGTGGGCCATGATCCGGATTGCGCAGCTCACGTTGTCGGCGCCATTCTTGAGGGCCGAGCCGCTGTTTGCCTTGCAGCCATATCCGCGGGCCGTCGGCGGGGCGATCTGCACCAGCCCGAACCAGAGCCCGCCACCGCCAACGGCGGACGGGTTCCAGGTGCTCTCGTGCTTGGCCAGCGCCGAGATCAGCCCGACCCAGAAGGCCTCGCGATCTTCCTGGCTGGCGGTTACGTAGCCCGGGCACCAGGTTTCGATATCGGCCGGCACCATGGAGGGCAGGACCGCGCCATGCGTCCGCAGCGCGGTCAGGGCGGAGGTGGTCCAATTGGTCGCTTCCGGCCGATGATCCCACCGCATGTGGGGAGCCTTGGTCGAAAGCGTCGATTTGGTGGAAGCGGTTGCCTCGGTCTCTTCCATCGTGGCGTCGTTCGGCGTCGCACAGGCGGAGAGGGCAAATGGCAATGCGAAAAGCGCAGCCTTAAGAAAGGCAAAACGGGTCGGCATTTTGGAAGCTCTGTCAGCATCGGGTCCGGCCCGACGGCGAATTTGTTGCCGGATAAAGTCCGCGTGGCAACCCTCTCGCTCCGGAAGGGGAGAAATCGGCGATCTTTCGCCCGCGGCCCGGGTCAGCGCCCTTGCGCCCGCCATCCATTGTTCAGAACTCAGGAGCAATTGCTTGCCTGAAAAGCCCGCGATACCGCTTTGCGGTCGCGTCGCAGAGCGCCGCGCCCGCATTCTCTCCTCGCCCCGCAAACCGCAACCGGACCGGCAGCGCGCGGTCGTCAAACCGCAAGTCCAGGCCGTAGCGCCGCGCATCCTCCACCGGCAACTCTATTACACGGGACGGCCGCGGCACGCTGCGCAGGATGGCGGACAGATTGCCATTGGGCTCGGGCCGTCCGCCATCACCGGCGCGTAGGCCAGGCAGGATCAGGATGTTAGGCCCAGCCCGGATCGCGCCGTCGTGATGCAGCACCAGCGCCTCGCTCCAGAGCGTTACCCCGCATGGCAACAGCAACCCTGGCCGCTCTACGGGACTGAACAGCCCGGATCGACAAGCCATCTGCCGCAGCAGCGGTGAGCGCGGCAGCCCATGCCGGACCGCCAGCCAGTCATCGAGCGCCAGCAACGCGGTCTCGGCCATGCTTTTCTGCAGGTCCCGCCCCAGTCGGCAAGTTGCGACCGGTCGACGACGCAGCGGCCGGGCAGCCACCGCGGGGAGCGCGAACGGACGGTCGCGACGGATCGCGTCATAGGCGGCATTGATCTGTGCGAGGAAATCGGCCGGACCTCCCAGATCGGGATGAAACCGGCGCACCAGACGGCGATACACCTGGCGCATTTCCTCTGGTGGCAGCCCGGGCACCAGCCCGAGATCGGCAGCCGAGAAGCTCTTTCCCGGCGCCCTCATTCTCCGCCCCGCCTTCCCATCTCCACTGCCCTACTCCTCGCACTACAGTCGCACTCATCGGCTGCCATCCTGACGTCTATGGCGGCAAAAGGAGGACGAATGGTGGAACCGGGGCATGGAAATCGCTGACAATTTATCTCGACGGCGGGCTGAACACTCCGCCAGCCTATCAGCTGCCGCGGCGCGTCTTGCCCCTTGCCCGGGCCTGCACTAAACCCGGATGCGATCAGCCGAAGGGACATGCCTATGCTCGACCTCACCTACGAAGCCCCGAAACCCAAGGTCATCTCGGGCGCGCGGGAAGACTGGGAACTGGTGATCGGGATGGAGGTCCATGCGCAGGTCTCGTCCAAGGCAAAGCTGTTCTCCGGTGCCTCCACGAAATTCGGCTCGGAGCCGAACTCCAACGTCGCCTTCATCGACGCGGGCATGCCGGGGATGCTGCCGGTGATCAACGAGTTCTGCGTTGCCCAGGCGGTGCGGACAGGGCTCGGGCTGAAAGCAGAAATCAATCTTTTCTCGGCCTTCGACCGGAAGAACTACTTCTACCCGGACCTCCCGCAAGGATACCAGATTTCCCAGCTTTATCATCCGATTGTGGGTGAAGGCGAGGTTCTGGTTGACATGGGACCGGGCGTGGCCCGGCTTGTCCGGATCGAACGTATCCACCTCGAACAGGACGCCGGCAAGTCGATCCACGACATGGACCCGAACATGTCCTTCGTCGACCTCAACCGGACAGGCGTGGCGCTGATGGAAATCGTCTCACGCCCCGACATCCGGGGGCCGGAAGAGGCCGCGGCCTACGTCGTCAAGCTGCGGCAGATCCTGCGGTATCTGGGGACCTGCGATGGCAACATGCAGAACGGCAACCTGCGGGCGGACGTGAACGTCTCGGTGTGCCGGCCGGGGGATTACGAGAAATACCGGGAGACCGGGGACTTCGGGCACCTTGGTACGCGCTGCGAGATCAAGAACATGAACTCCATGCGGTTCATCCAGCAAGCCATTGAATACGAAGCGAAACGCCAGATCGCGATCATCGAGGACGGCGGCAAGGTCGACCAGGAGACGCGGCTTTACGATCCGGACAAGGGCGAGACGCGGTCGATGCGGAGCAAGGAAGAGGCGCATGACTACCGCTACTTCCCCTGCCCGGACCTGCTACCGCTGGAGATCGAACAGGCCTGGGTGGACGATATCGCGGCCAGCCTTCCGGAGCTTCCGGATGAGAAAAAGGCTCGCTTTGTCAATGACTTCGGCATGACCGAATACGATGCCTCGGTGCTGACCGCGGAGTCAGAGGCCGCGGCCTATTTCGAGGAAGTGGCGCAGGGGCGTGACGGGAAGCTGGCGGCGAACTGGGTGATCAACGAACTGTTCGGCCGGCTGAAGAAGGACGACCTTGATATCACGCAAAGCCCTGTTTCCGCTGCACAATTGGGCGGGATCATCGACCTGATCACCAAGGGTGACATCTCGGGCAAGATCGCCAAGGACCTGTTCGAGATCGTCTTCAGCGAAGGCGGAGATCCCGCTGGAATCGTTGAAGAAAGAGGGATGAAGCAGGTCACGGACACGGGCGCGATCGAGAAAGTCGTTGACGAGATCATCGAGGCCAATCCGGATCAGGTCGCGAAAGCCAGGGAAAATCCGAAGCTTGCGGGCTGGTTCGTGGGCCAGGTGATGAAGGCGACGGGCGGCAAGGCCAACCCGAAGGCGGTCAACGAAATCGTCGCCAGGAAGCTCGGCTGAGCCCGTTCCGGTCGTTCTGACCACCTGTTCCGGTCGTTTCGCAAATGACCGAAACTGTATCAGGATACCCCAAATCGGCGCATTCGGTCGTTTTCGACGCTGGAATGACCGAAACTCGGGATGAAACGCAAACGGCCGGCTCCGAGGTGCCGGCCGTCGCGATTCTGCGTCCCTGGAATCAGACGATCTCGATGTTGTCGACCAGGGTGTCGAGGTTTCCGATACCCTTGAATGTCAGCGAATTGCCGCCGGAGAACTCGAGGGCGACGTCCTTGCCGTAGTCGAAGCCGTAGCGATCGACGAGGCGCTGCACCGAGTACGACCCGGTCCAGAGAGACTTGTCGAGGCTCACGCTGTCCACGCCATCCTGGAGGTCGAGAATGATATCCTTTCCGCCGTCGAACACGAAGCTGTCCGCACCGCCGTTGCCTGTCATCCGGTCGTTACCATCGGAGCCTGCGAGCACATCGTTGCCCTCGCCGCCAATGAGCTTGTCGTTCCCCTTCTGGCCGTAGAGCCAGTCGCGGCCGCCGGAGCCGTTTATCGAATCTCCCCCTTGGCCGCCCTTGATGACGTTGTTGGCGTTGTTGCCGGTCAGGAAGTCGTTGCCCGACGAACCGGTGAGGTTTTCGATGCTGCGATAGGTGTCGCCGGCGGCTTCTCCCCGGTTCTGTCCCGACTTCGCGAGGTTGGCCCGCACCGGACCGGCGGCACCTGTGTAATCTGCGGTGTCGTTGCCGCCGTCGCCGTAAAGCTTGTCTCCCCCTTTGCCGCCCCGCAGCGTGTCGGCACCCTTGCCGCCAAAGAGACTGTCGGCATCGCCGCCGCCGATCAGGAGATCGTTTCCGGCGCCGCCGTCGAGGATATCCCGCCCGGAGCCACCGTCGATTCTGTCGTTGCCCTTGAGACCAAAGACCTCGTCCCCGCCTCCAAGCGTCTTGACGTTGTCGTCGCGGTTCGTCAGGCGCAGGCTTTCGGCCCCTGCGGTAAAGACAACCGTATCGACGATGCTCACCGTCTGGTTGAGGATGGAGCCCGAGAAGTCGGCGCCGAACTTGTGTTTGAAGGCAAGCTCGAAGGTCTCCAGCTTCTCCTGGTTGAAGTCGCCCAGGATCTTGACCTTGACGCCGGCCTCTGTCTGACCGGGGGCAAAGCGCACGGTGTCCTGCAACAGTTTGAAGTCACGCCCTTCAATTGCTGTACCGTTGACGGCCTTGACCGAGAAGACCTGCGCCGTGTCCAGCGGCCGGCTCAGCTTGATCGAGACAGAGCTGACCGTCTTTCCGTCATTCACAGCGTTTTCGGCAATGCTGACAGGCGCCGCTGCCAGAGCGGTTTTGGAACCCGATCCATCGTCGTCGAGGATGTAGCCGGCGGCCGACAGCACGGGGACCCCGCCCGCGAGTTTCAGACCGGCAGACGGATTGTAGAGCTCCATAAAGAAGACTTCGTCATCCTCGTCCACGTCGTCGTAATATGGAGTCTGAACTTCTATTTCCGCGGAAGTCTGGCCAGCCCTGAAGGTGACCAGTCCCGTATACGCCCGATAGAGATCGCTGTCGGATGCCGTTCCGCTGCTGTTCGTCCGATAATAGACGCTAAGATCTTCGTCTGCGGCTTCGGACAGAACGAGGGTAAAACGAAGGCTGGTATACTTGTTGGTGCCCTCGATTGCATAGGCATCCTGAATGGAAACGACAGGCCCGCCGGATGCGTCGTCGTCGAGGATGCGCGCGACGCCGACGGAATCTGTCTTGGCAAAGCCTTCCCCTTTCGGCGGGATCACCTGAAGGCTGAAATTCTCCGAGCCTTCAAGTGTCTTGTCGCCCTTGACCGGGACCCGGACATACGCGACCTCCTGCCCTGCCTGGAAAACGATCGTACCGGCCGTCTTGACGTAGTCGGATCCGGCGAGAGCAGATCCGTCCACGGTGGTATAGTCGAAACTGAGATCCTTCGAAGCCGGCCGCGAGAGCCACACTTCGAACACGGCGAAGCGCTCCCCGCTGTTGCCTTCCTCGATAATCGGATCGGTGACGCCGAAGGAGAGACTTGGATCGCCATCGTCATCGAGAATGATACCGGGCGACCGCAGGATGGGCTGATCGTGCTGGAACGTGACGCCTGAGGTCGGGTTGTAGAGTTCCATGGTGAAGAACTCGTCGCGCTCGTTAACGTCATCGTAATAGGGCGTCTGCACCGTGATCGTGGCGGAAGTAGCGCCCGCAAGAATGGTAAAGGACCCATCGTAATCTCTGTACAGGTCAGTGACGTAGGCGGAGCCGTCGAAGATCGTTCTGTAGTAAACCGTGACGTTGTAATCCACGGCCCTGACGAGCGTCGCCGTGAAGACAAGGTTCGTATACTGGTTGGTTCCTTCGTCGGCAAAAGCCGGAGAAAGGGTCATCTTGACCATAGAATTCATACCCCCAAGTCAGATTGTGCACAGATGACTGCGCGCTAATGGAAATCCGGCACGGCGCAAAATGCTGGCCGGCTCGCGCCAGATTAGGCGATTCTTCGCGCATGGCCTAATGAATGAGTCATGTTGCGGGAATTTCTCCCGCAGGTTGAATCACGTCGGCATTTCAGCGCTCAGGCCGGGACGGCGAGTTTTGGACGCCGCTGCGCGAATCAGTTAAGGAACGGGCTGCGACAAGCGGATTGCGGGGACGAACCAATGCCGATCTACGAATACAAGGTGGTGCCTGCACCCGTGAAGGGGCTGAAGGGCAAGGGAACCAAGGGCACGCAGGGGCGCTTTGCGCTGGCGCTCGAGACCCTGATGAACGAACTCGGCGCCGCAGGGTGGGAGTACCAGCGCGCCGACACCCTGCCCTGCGAGGAACGCTCGGGCCTGACGGGCTCGACGACCGCCTACCAGAACATGCTGGTGTTCCGCCGCGAGACGGGTGCTGTGCGCAGCGAACAGGCGGTGGCGAAGGCCGCGCCGGAGGCCGGACAGTCCTGGCAGCCCGCTCCCCGGGCCGCGGCGCCAGCGCCCGCCCCCGCCGCGCCAGCAGCTCCGGCTGCGCCCGCCGCTCCTGCGACCCAGCAGGCGACCGAAGCGGCCGCGGCGGCGGCGGCGGCACTCAGCGCCTACCGCGGCACGCCGCCTGCCGGCGCGGCGCCGAAGCTCGGCCCCGCGCGCGCCAGCGACAAGGACGACGACGGAAGCGTCGCCGCCCAGTAACGCCCGCTCAGGCGCTGATATCCAGCGCCAGCGCGTGGATGCGCCCGATCAGCTCCGGCCCGAGCGCGGCATGGACCGCGCGGTGCCGGGCCAGCCGGGACATGTCGGCAAAGCTGTCCGCGGCGATGCGGACGTTGAAGTGGCTCTCGCCGCCTTCCTGGTAGCCCGCGTGGCCCCTGTGTTTCTCGCTGTCGTCCACCACCTGCAGTTCGCGCGGCGAGAAGGCGGCGGTGAGCCGCTCGGCGATTTCATCGGCTACGGTCATTTTTCGGATTTCCCCCTGTTCGAAGCCCCATCGGAGAGATTAAACTCCTGCGTCCGAGTCGGAAAGAACTCCGGGCCGAGCGCAGGTGTTTCGAGAAAGGAGCAGTCCCCATGGCGAAACCAGATCCTTTTGGCTTCGACATTCGCGTCAAGAGCGACAAGCAGAAGCGGTCGCGCGGCAAGCGGGGGATGTCCGGCGCCTTCGAGACATCGAGACGGCAGTGCGAGCATCCGGGCTGCGAGGAGGCCGGCCAGTACCGGGCGCCGAAATCGCCGGATTCGCTGGATGATTACTACTGGTTCTGCAAGGACCACGTGCGCGAGTACAACCTGAAGTGGAACTTCTTCGACGGCACGACCGAGGAGGAATTCCAGGAGCAGATCGACAAGGACAAGGTGTGGGGCCGCGAGACCAAGCCGTTCCGGCAGTCCGCCGAGGAGCGGGCCTGGGCGCGGCTCGGGGTCGATGACGCGCACCAGGTGCTGGGCGAGAACGCCACCCGCAATCCCGGCAAGTCGAGCGGCAGCGCCGGGCGGCGGCTGCCACCGACGGAGCGGCGGGCGCTGGAGATCCTCGACGCCAAGGACCACTGGACAAAGGCCGAGGTGCGCAAGTCCTACAAGGCGCTGATCAAGGTGCTGCACCCGGACATGAACGGCGGCGACCGTTCCGACGAGGAGCGCCTGCAGGAGGTCGTCTGGGCGTGGGACCAGATCAAGGACAGCCGCAACTTCAAGTGAGCTCCCCCGCTGCGGGAGGCCACGGCGGCCAGCCGAGGCCAGCGGTTCAGATCGTGCGAGTCTGACCGCGCTCGCGCGCCGCGACGATGTGGGTCAGCAGCAGCAGCCCGACCCAGATGACCGCGAGCACCGGATTGCGGTCGAAGGCCAGCGGCCCGGCCAGCGCGCTGGCGGCGACGGTCACGAGCTCGCCGAGTTCGAAGCCTTCGGACAGGAATCTCGGCACACTCTTGATGATCCCGCCGAGCAGGCCGGCAAGCACGGTTGCCAGAACGCCCATCGCGAGCGACAGCATCCAGCCCGTTAGGCCCGGGCGCCCGAACAGCCCCGCAAGGATCCAGCCGACGATGAACCCGCCCAGCGCCTGGGCGACCAGCTGGAAGGTGATCGCGCCGGCGAGCCCGGGCTGGGCGTCGGCCATGGCGGCGCTGTCCTGGAAGATGAAGGCCAGCACCAGCAGCCCCGAGATTACGGCCATCATCTGCGCCACCACCAGCCGCGGTGCGCGTCCAGGTTTCGAGGTATCGGTCATGCGATCACTGCCCCTTGTTCGTTCTTGCGCCCGGCGGGCGTCCCCAGGGTCAATTTGCCCGGAAACGGGGGCCGAGGAAAGACCGCGGCGCGCAGTCAGCGGCCGCGGTGCGCTTTGGCATCGGAAGGCGTCGCGTCGGCCCGGGCGCGCACCAGGCGGGCGAAGCTTCGGGCCTCGCTCCGCCGCAGGCTGAGGGCTGCGAGAAGGACCGGGGCGGCGGTCGGCGGCAAGAAGGAGCAGCGCGCTATGCCCTCCAATTTTCGGCTGAGAAAGCGGTCTTCGAGAAGGCAAGGAACCACGCTCGGGCGCATGCCGCGTCTGTGGCGCCTGGCCGGGCCTTCGTGATCGGCGAACCGGTCCTACCCCGTGTCGCCGGTCAACCTGGCACGTCCGTCCATCAATACCAGGACACCGTGGCAAGGGCAGAAGATCCGGCCGAGGCTGGCCCCGGCCACGGCAACTCCGGCAGCGGCGAAAGAACGACCGGGACGGGTCGCGCCACTACGGCGTTGCGCAAGGACCAAACGGAACAATGCGCCAGAGGCCCGCGTTCACTACCCATAAAGCCATCGCACGACCATGAAAGGAGGCCCCCGATGGATCGTCTCGCATTGCTCGTCACGCTTGCCGCAGGCACCAGCATTCCCGGCGCTCTCGTCATCCTGGTTCTCGTGTCTGGGATCTACTCGTGGACCGCCATCCTCGGAGCCGTGATCGTCGGTCTCCTGCTCGCCTACCCGGTGTCTTACTGGGCTGCCCGCAGAATCAAACGGGAAGATCCCGAATGGAACAGCCGGCGCGAGCGCCCGATAACCGCAGCCCCGGGCGAAAAACCCCAGAAGATCTGAGACCGGGTGACGCTTGCCCCCGCGCGCGGCACGCGCGCGCCCGGCCCAACGGGAGGAGGCGCATCTGCGATGCGTGGACGACCGGCGGGAGGGCGCCGTCACTCGGCACGGCGTCGCACCCGGCTGGCGAGGAGACGGAGGGGGATTGTGAGGATGAAGAGGACAATCAGCGCTATGGCGATACTGTATGGGGAGAGTGTCAGAAGTGCGTCACCGCCTCGTTGTTGCAGCACTTCCGGAAAGAGAATGTTCCATTGGCCAAAAAAGAACAGCTGGCCCCAGAGCGGTTCCGAGGATCGGAACTGCGAAAAATCCTCCGATCAGCGCCCCGGTGACTGAGACAGGGATTGCGGCGGACAGGGCCCTTTTGACCCCGGGCCAACCCGGATGCCCGAACGACGCGGTCCATATCCGACCAGCAAGGTATCCGCCCAGCGCGGTACACCCCGGCCACCAGTAGATCAGCCGAAAGCTCATCGGCTCGTGCCGAAGTGAGAAAAGGAATGATGGGCACATCAGAATGACTGCCGCCACGGCGACCAGCCCGGCGATGCGTCGCCGGACTGGTGCCGGATCCCGCGCCGGGGATGCGGACCGGGCCGGCTCTTCGCCGTCGAAACCTGCGTGGTTTGTCATCGGTGCGCGCCCCGTGAATCTCGCCGGAAGGCTGCCCGCTCCGCCCGGCCCATGCAACGCGGCGCGGGATCGCATGGCCACCCTTGCACCCCTGTCGGATATGGTGCATCCCGGGCACCGGTCGCGCTGCCCGGGCGCGGACGTTTTTGCGAGGAGCAGGATCATGGCAGCCACCACCGTCGACCCCAAAGCGAAACCCACCGAGGAAGTCTCTGTCCGGGACGTGTTCGGGATCGACACCGACATGGTGGTCAAGGGCTTTGCCGATGTGGCCGAACGGGTGCCGGAGATCGACCCGACCTACAAGTTCGATCCCGATACCACGCTGGCGATCCTCGCGGGCTTCAGCCACAACCGCCGGGTGATGATCCAGGGCTACCACGGCACCGGCAAGTCGACCCATATCGAGCAGGTCGCCGCCCGGCTGAACTGGCCCACCGCGCGGGTCAACCTCGACAGCCACATCTCCCGGATCGACCTCATCGGCAAGGACGCGATCAAGCTGCGCGACGGCAAGCAGGTGACGGAGTTCCAGGAGGGCATCCTGCCCTGGGCGCTCCGGAACCCGGTGGCTATCGTCTTCGACGAGTACGACGCCGGCCGCGCCGACGTGATGTTCGTGATCCAGCGGGTCCTCGAGCACGATGGCAAGCTGACGCTGCTCGACCAGAACGAGGTGATCACGCCGCACCCGTCGTTCCGGCTCTTCGCGACCGCCAACACCGTGGGCCTGGGCGACACCACCGGCCTCTACCACGGCACCCAGCAGATCAACCAGGCGCAGATGGACCGATGGTCGCTGGTCGCGACGCTGAACTACCTCAGCCACGACGCCGAGACGGCGATCGTCCTGAGCAAGGCGCCGACCTACAACACCGAGAAGGGCCGCAGGACGGTGAGCCAGATGGTGACCGTCGCCGACCTGACCCGGACCGCATTCATGAACGGCGAGCTGTCGACGGTGATGAGCCCCCGGACGGTGATCAACTGGGCGCAGAACGCGATGATCTTCCGCTCGGTCGGCTATGCCTTCCGGCTGACCTTCCTCAACAAGTGCGACGAGCTGGAGCGGCAGACGGTGGCGGAGTTCTACCAGCGCTGCTTCGACGAGGAACTGCCCGAGAGCGCGGTAAGCACGGCGCTCGGCTGAGCCGCCCCGCCCGCGCGCGCCAGGACATCCGGGGCCGCGGGACATTTCTGAACAGATGACGGATCGGGCGCGGGCGGCGCCCGTTTTGCGTTCGCGGTGGCGGAGGACGCGGGGCGGCCTGTAGCATGGGCGTCCCGCGCAGGATTGTTTTCATTTTGCCTTATTGTTGTGCGGTTTTTCGCATGTAATGCTTTTGTTATGACCAGTTTGAAAACTCTCGTCTTTCCCGTGCTGTGCATCGGGATGATCGTCGGCCTCCCGCAGGGCGGTTCGGCGGCGGACGGGCGCGGGGCGGCGCCTGCGGGTGAGATGGTGCGGGTCTTTGCCTCCTGCGTGGGCCGGTTGTCGGCCGAGATGCAGCACCAGTGGCTGGTGTCCGACCCGAGGGCGGACCAGACGGAGGCGGAGCGCGCGGCGATGATCGATCTGCTTGAGGCGGCGATGCCGGAGGAAGCCGGCCGGGATGTGCTGCAGGAGCGGACGGCGGCGCGGCAGGCGCATTCGGCGCTGCTCAGCCAGGCACTGTTTCACTCGGACCGGCGGCTGGCGGAATGGTCGCGGCGGCGGGCGGCCTCGGAGATCGACTATTGCCGGGGGCTGGCGCTGTTCTGACAGGCAGCGCATCGGCGTTCCCCGGCATGAGGTTTTCCTTCAATTCCAAACCGCAAGGCCCTATCTGTAGCGCATGAGTGAGATCGAGTTGAAGGTCGTCCTGGACGACGCCGGCGAAGCGCACCTGCGGGCGCGGCTGGAGGATGTACGGCAGGGGGGACCGGCGCTGCGGCGGCAGTCCCTGCGGACGGTCTATCACGACACGCCGGATCACCGGCTGCGCAAGGCCGGCACGGCGTTGCGGCTGCGGCTGGAGGGCGAGACCTGGACCCAGACCGTGAAGGCGCGGGCCGGGATCGCCGGCGGGCTCATGCGCACCGAAGAGGTGGACGCCCCTGCCCCCGACGGCCTTCTGGACCTCAACCGCATCCCGGTGCCGGAGATCCGCGAGGAGATCCTGGCCGCGGTGGACGGGGCGGAGCTGTTGCCGGTCTGCGAGACCCGGATGGAGCGGACGTCCTGCGTGCTGCGCTCCGAGGGCGGGGCGCGGGTGGAGCTGGCTATCGACTGCGGCGAGATCCTGGCCGGCGACCGGCGCGCGCCGTTCCGCGAGGCGGAGCTGGAGCTGCTGCAGGGCGATGTGAGCGCGCTCTACGATCTGGCGGGGCGGCTGTTTCCCGAGGGCGGGCTGCGGCTGTCGACGCTACCGAAATCGGCGCGAGGCTACCTGCTGGCGGAGACCGGCGAGATCGGACCGAAGCTGGCGCCGCGCAAGGCCCGCGAGGTGCCGCTTGCGCCGGAGATGACAGCCGAGATCGCGGCGCGGGACGTGCTGCGGGAATGTTTCGAACAGATCACCGCGAATATCGACGTGGTGCTGCATTCGCCGGCGCCGGAGGGACCGCACCAGCTCCGGATCGGGCTGCGGCGGCTACGGGCGGCGATGGGCCTGTTCCGACCGGTGATCGGCCATCCGGAGATGGCGCGACTGGGCGCGCAGGCCAAGGCGCTTGGCGCGGCGGTGGGAGCCTTGCGCGACCTCGACGTGGTGATTGCCGACGTGATCGACCCGAGCGAGCGCGACCATGCCTCCGAGCCCGGCTTCGCAATCTTGCGCGAGGCGGTGGAGGCGCGGCGCGATACCACGCGGGAGACCCTGCGCCGGCATCTCGAGGGCGCCGAGGTCCAGGGGTTCCAGATCGCGCTGGCGCGGTTCATCGAGGCGCGGGGCTGGCTGGTGCCGAGCGACATCGATCAGACCACGCGGCTGGCCGCCCCGGTTGGCGAGCTGGCCGAACGGGCGCTTGGCAAGCGGTGGAAATCGGTACGCAAACATGCCCACGGGATCGACCACCTGACCATCGAGGCGCGGCACGAGCTGCGCAAGGAGCTCAAGAAGCTGCGCTATTCGGTTGAGTTCATGGGGCCGCTCTACAAGGAGAAGGCCGTGGCCGAATTCGTCAAGCGGATGAAGCGGTTGCAGACCGTCTTTGGCGAGCTGAACGACCTCGCGATGGCCGAGGAGATGCTCTGCGGGATCGACAGCCCCGGCGCGCGGAATCTTGCGGCGCAGCGGGCGGTGGGCTGGATCCTCGGCAACCGGGGCGCCCATGCGGAACTGTCCTGGACCCATGCCAAGGAGCTGTGGCAGGACCTCAAGGGAAAGGGACCTTTCTGGGCGTGAGCTGGCCGGAATGGCCGCTTCCTCCTCAGCCGGAATGGTCGAAGGTGAAGAGCTGCACGCCGGGAAGATCGAAGATCGGGCGGCCGAATTCCGAGACGCAGTTCCGCGAGGAGACGTCGATGACGTAGTCGGGGGGGCCGAGCCGTTCCAGCACGTCACGGACCGAGGGGCAGTCCTCGGCAACACGCAGATCCTCCGAGGTCTGCCAGCGTGCCATGTATTCACCCTCGTTCAGCCATTCCGAGCCCTGCACGGTGTTGAGAACCTTGTGCTCAGACAAGTAGGGCCACCACTCGGCATCCTTGCTGACCGCCCAGGGATCGTCGGTTAGGATCGCGGCGACAGCGCTATCGGGAAATTCCTCGGCCGCCCAGGAGGCCGCGGCCTGGACATCGGGTGACAGCTTGCGGAAGCCGACGACGTTTCCAGACTGCTGGACCAGCGAGACCGTCAGAAGGGCCACGACCACAACGACGGCAAGGGCTTCGGCGCGCATGGACAGGCCCTGCGCCGGGCGCGTGACGCGGCCAGGCAGCTCTTCAAGTTGCCGCCTGAGCCAGTTGAGAACACTGTCGAAACCGTATGCGAGAAGGATTGCGGTCGGAAATACGGCAACGGAACCGAAATGCCGGGGCGTGACGAAGTAGAAGGCGACCAGCATGGCAAGCCAGACGTTTTCGCGCCGCTGCCAGAGCACGACCGACCCGATCACGCAGAGCCATGTCAAGTGAAATGGCCGGAAGAATGAGAGCTGCGCAGAGGCCGTGACAGCGATAGGCAGGCTCCAATGGGCGCTGCTGCTCGCGCTGCGGAACGGGTCGAGACCCTGGGTGGAGAGTTGCCAGATCGCCCAGGGCGCGACCACGAGGGCGGCGCACAGTCCGGCGAGCACGATCACCCGCGCCTTTTCCGCTCCCGTGCGGCTGGAGAACAGCACCAGCAGGACGGCGCCGACGATTGCATTGATCCCCCATTCCAGGTGGGCAAGCAGCGCCAGCCCGGCAAAGAGACCGCCGAGGACCGCCGGACGGGTGCGATTGCCACTGGTTGCGGCGAGGGCCGCGATCAGCGTGAGCAGGAAGAACAGGGCTCCTGTCGACCGGGAAATGCCGCCGCCCATCAGCAGGTATTCGATCGACCGAACCTGCAGCAACGCCGCGGCCCCGGCGAGGAGAAAGATGAAATCGTCCTCGATGACTTCACGATACAACCACAATGCCGCCAGCACTACCAGCAGCGACAGGGCCAGCGGGTAGACGACCGCGACCTGCACGGGCGCAAGCCCCAGCCACAACAGGCCCGACGCAGCAAAGAACGACAGCGGTGGATAGGCGAAGGGGACGCATTCGCCGTTGTAGCCGACACAAGGCTCGGTGAAGTAGGCGCCGGCGTGGATGTGTTCGACGAACGCGAGGAAGAGCGCTCCGTCATTCAGCGGGAAAAACGCACCTGCGAAAGGGTAGAGGCGGACAAAGACGGCCGTTGCAAGAAGCAGAAAGGCCGGGACCAGAAAGGTCCTCTCGACCACGTTATCGTTCAACAAATGACCAACGTCCCTTGGAATGCAGGAAGGGTGTGGCTATCGATAAAGCGGGTGGGCCTTTTGCTGTCAATCACGTGGCTGACCTTACGGCAGGCAGCGCGGCATTTGTGCATCTGCTTCCGAGCGCGTCTCCGATGGCCGGCGTCACGGGTGCGGCCGCACTCACATCTCTTCGAGCGACAGGATATAGGCCGTCACGTGGCCGACGTTCTCGGGCATCATGAAGTCCCACATCGCGGGCATGCTGGTGTGGATGGGGAACATGATCCGGCTCCAGATCTGATCCTCTCCCCAGTAGACCGAAATCGCCCTGAAGCTCGGCGGCGTCTGCTTGAAGGCCCCGTCGGCGCTCACGTCGTGGCAGCGGGCGCAATACTGATCGGCAAGAAGCTTGCCCGCCTCCGCGTCGCCGGCGCTCTGCGCAAGTCCGGCCCCGGCCCAGAGTGCCAGGATCGTTGTCAGGATAATGCGTTTCATCGTCTCTCCTCCCTGTTTCGCATCCCATAACTTCCCTTACGTCAATTTGCCGCGTGCCGCCTTGATGCCGGTCAATGCACCCCCGATCCGGGGCCGGTGATTTTTTCACGCCGTGCATGGCACCCGGGCGAAATCCATCCTAGGTTGCCGGGGATTGATCCAGATGCCCCCGGGGGAGACATGGCCCAGCAAGACAACCCTGCCGACCCCTTCAAGAAGGCGCTGAGCGAGGCGACCCGGGTGATCGCCGACGACCCCGACCTGGGCGTCGTGTTCACCGTCGACCCGCCAGGCATGACCGCCGACCAGGTGCGGCTGCCGCAGGTGAGCCGGCGGCTGACCAAGGAGGAGGTGCTGCTGGCGCGCGGCACGGCGGATGCCTTTGCGCTGCGGCGCAAGTATCACGATCCCGGCGTGCACCAGCGCTACCTGCCCTCGGGCCAGATGGCGCTCGACCTTTACGAGGCGATGGAGACGGCGCGCTGCGAGGCGCTCGGGGCGCGGACCATGCCGGGCACGGCCGGCAACATCGACGCCAAGATCAACCACGAGGCGGTGCGGCGCGGCTATGGCCAGATCAGCAACCCGAGCGAGGCGCCCCTGGCGGTGGCGGCGGGCTACATGATCCGGGCGCTGGCCACCGGCCGGGAGCTGCCGGAGCCGGCGCAAAACGTGCTCGACCTGTGGCGCGACCACCTGGAGGGCTCGGCCTCGGAGACGCTGCCGGACCTCGAGTCCTGCCTCGACGACCAGGCGGCCTTTGCGAAGTTCGCGCGCCAGGTGATCGAGGATCTGGGCTACGGCGACCAGCTGGGCGAGGACCCCGACGAGGTCGACGAGGAGGAGAGCTCCGAGGAGGCCGAGCAGGATCCCGACGAGCCGGAGAGCACCGGTCAGGAGGACGAGGAAGGCCGCCAGGACGAGGAGAGCCAGCCCGAGGAGGACCAGGAGACCACCGACGATCCGTCGGAGGCGCAGGTCTCGATGGACGATTCGGCGGAATCGGACATGGGCGAGGAGACCGAATTGCCCGAGGGCGAGGCGCCGCTGGAGCCCCCTGCCCCGGCGCCGGTCTCGGAGGCGGACCCGGGCTACAAGGTCTTTACCACCGAATTCGACGAGATCATCGAGGCGACCGAACTGGCGGAGCCGGCGGAGCTGGAGCGGCTGCGGGCCTATCTCGACCAGCAGCTCGAGCCGCTGAAGGGCGCGGTGAGCCGGCTGGCCAACAAGCTGCAGCGGCGGCTGCAGGCGCAGCAGAACCGGAGCTGGGAGTTCGACCTGGAGGAAGGCATCCTGGACGCCGGGCGGCTGGCCCGCGTGGTGGCCAACCCGACCACGCCGCTCTCCTTCAAGGTCGAGAAGGACACCGAGTTCCGCGACACGGTGGTGACGCTGCTGCTGGACAATTCCGGCTCGATGCGCGGCCGGCCGATCTCGATCGCCGCGATCTGCGCCGACGTGCTGGCGCGGACGCTGGAGCGGTGCTCGGTCAAGGTGGAGATCCTCGGCTTCACCACCCGGCTGTGGAAGGGCGGGCAGAGCCGGGAGCGCTGGCTCAAGGAGGGCCGGATGCAGATCCCCGGCCGGCTCAACGACCTGCGCCATATCATCTACAAGTCGGCGGACGCGCCCTGGCGGCGCTCGCGCGACAATCTCGGGCTGATGATGAAGGAAGGGCTGCTCAAGGAGAACATCGACGGCGAGGCGCTGGAATGGGCGCACAAGCGGATGGTCGGGCGGCCCGAGGCGCGCAAGATCCTGATGGTGATCTCGGACGGGGCGCCGGTGGACGACAGCACGCTGTCGGTGAACCCGGCGAACTACCTGGAGAAGCACCTGCGGGACGTGATCGCGATGATCGAGCGGCGGCGGCAGGTCGAGCTGATCGCCATCGGCATCGGCCACGACGTGACGCGCTATTACGACCGGGCGGTGACGATCACCGATGTCGAGCAGCTGGCCGGCGCGATGACCGAGCAGCTGGCGGCCTTGTTCGACAACGACCCGCGGGCGCGGGCGCGGTTTCTCGGGATGAGGAAGGCCGGCTGACGGCGGGATTGGACCCGGCGGCGGGGCGCGCCTGCGCCGCGTGCCTCCGTCGGGGATATTTTTGAACAGATGAGGACGGGGGCCGGTATGGATCAGCCGGGGTTTCAGGAATTCGCGGTGACGACGCGGCCGGAGGACGGGCCGGCGCGGCTGGCGGCGTTGCGGGCGAAGCTGGCGGAGATCGGGCTCGACGGGTTCCTGGTGCCGCGGGCGGATGCCTTCCAGGGCGAATACGTGGCGCAGCATGACGAGCGGCTGGCCTGGCTGACCGGTTTCACCGGCTCGGCGGGGTTCTGCGCCGTGCTGCCCTCGGTCGCCGGCGTGTTCATCGACGGGCGCTATACGGTGCAGGTGCGCGCGCAGGTCGACCTGGAGCATTTCACGCCGGTCGGCTGGCCGAAGGTTCAGCTCGGCGACTGGCTGGTCGAACAGATGCCGGAGGGCGGGCGGATCGGCTTCGATCCGCGGCTGCACACGGTCGAGGCGGTCGAGGCGCTGGCCCGCAAGGGAGCGCCGCAGGGCATCGAGCTGGTGGCGGTGGAGAACCCGGTCGACGCGATCTGGGAGGACCAGCCGGCCCCGCCGGTGGGGCCGATCTCGGTGCATCCGCTGGAACTGACCGGCGAGGCGCATGATGCGAAGCGGGCGCGGCTGGCGGCGGAGCTGACGCGCAAGGGCGAGCGGGCGGCGGTGATCTCGCTGCCGGATTCGGTGGCCTGGCTGCTGAACATCCGGGGCAGCGACATCGTCCGAAACCCGGTGCCCCATGCGGTGGCGATCCTGCACGATGACGGGCGGGTGGCGCTGTTCTGCGACCCGGCCAAGCTCACGGACGAGGTGCGGGCGCACCTGGGCGAGGCGGTCGAGTGCCGCCCCGAGGCGGCGCTGCCGGAGGCGTTGGCGGCACTGGAGGGGCCGGTGCGGCTCGACCGGAGCAGCGCCTCGGTCTGGCTCAAGGCGCAGCTCGGCGAGACCGAGGTGGTGCTGGGGCGCGATCCCTGCGTGCTGCCAAAGGCGCGCAAGAACCCGGCCGAGATCGCGGGGATGCGGGCGGCGCATCTGCGCGACGGGGCGGCGATGTGCCGGTTCCTGTGCTGGCTCGACGCCGAGGCGCCGACGGGCAGGCTGACAGAGATCGACGTGGTGAAGCGACTGGAGCAGGAGCGCCGGCACGACCCGATGCTGCGCGACATCAGCTTCGAGACCATCGCCGGCAGCGGCCCGAACGGGGCGATCGTGCACTATCGGGTGAGCGAGGCGAGCAACCGGCCGGTCACGCCGGGGGAGATCCTGCTGGTGGATTCGGGCGGGCAATATGCCGACGGCACAACCGACATCACCCGCACCATCGCCACAGGCCCCGTGACCGCCGAGCAGAAGGCCTGTTTCACGCGGGTCCTGCAGGGGATGATCGCGGTCTCGGCGCAGCGCTGGCCGGTGGGGCTGACCGGGCGGGATCTGGATGCGCTGGCGCGGGCGCCGCTGTGGCGGGCCGGGCAGGATTACGACCACGGCACCGGGCACGGCGTCGGCGCCTACCTGTCGGTGCACGAGGGGCCGCAGCGGATCTCGCGGCAGACAGACGTGGTGCTTGAGCCCGGCATGGTCCTGTCGAACGAACCCGGCTACTACCGCGAGGGGGCGTTCGGCATCCGGATCGAGAACCTGATCCACATAACCGAGGCCCCCGACCTGCCCGGCGGCGATGCCGGGCGCGAGATGCTGGCCTTCGAGACGCTGACCTGGGTGCCGATCGACCGGCGGCTGATCGACGTGGCGCTGCTCGGCGACGCGGAGCGGGGCTGGCTCGACGCCTATCACGCCGAGACGTTGCGGCGTATCCGGCCCCTGCTCGATAATGACGCGGCACAGTGGCTGGACGCGACAACCGCGCCCTTGTAGCTTTAGGCGCTAACAATCATTTTTCATGAAAGTTTCACATCCGCCGCCCATTGGGAGTTGGCGCACCACTCAGAGGGACCGCAATGGTTGACCATATCAAGATCCGCAAGGCGGACGGCACGTGGACCGTCCGCGCCGGCGGCGCCGTGCTGGCAGAGAGCATGAACGCGCTCGAACTCGTCGAGGGCGACAAAGCCCCCGTCATCTATTTTCCGCGCTCAGACATCGCGATGGCCTTTCTGGAGCCGACCGAGGAGCTGACCCGCTCGCCGCGGATGGGCGATGCACGCTACTTCTCCATCGAGACCAAGAGCCGGACACTGGAGAATGCCGCCTGGTCCTACGAGGCCCCGGTGGAGGGGATGGACCGGATCAAGGATCACATCGCCTTCTACACCAGCAGCGACGAGATCGCCGTCGAGCGCATCTGAGGCGCTGCCCGGCCGCCGGCCCCTTGGGGAGGGGCGCGGCGCGGCGTGACCCATCTCAAGGAGCGAAATCGCTCGGGGTGGTATTCTTCCGACACGGGCGCTCTGCCCCGATGGCTGGGCGCTATCGAGGGAGGAGGACATGCCATGCTACGGAGTTTTCGTTCGAGGGCGCTGACGCTTGCGGCGCTGGCGTTCGGTCTGATCTGGCCGGGGGCGCCGGCCGATGCCGAGACCTATGCGGGCGCCAACGCGGAAAGTCGCGTGGTTCTTGGCCTTGCGGTGCCGCCGGAGGCGGCCAGGGCCTGGTTGCCGGAGGGCTGGGCGCCGCTGACGCTGCCGCGCGGCCCCTATGGCGGGGCAAATCTGATCGTCGTGCTGCTCGACCGGCACCTGCAGCTCGATGCCACGGAGGCGGCGACAGCGCCGTCCGCGCTGCGGGCCGTGGTCTTTGCCAGTTTTGCCGTGAAACAGGGCGAGGAACGACCGCGGCTCTTCGTGACACGGGTCTATTCGACCGCGGCGGAGTTCAACCCCTATGGCGTCGCCCTCGGGGCCGAGATCTCGCGGGAGATGAACCTTGCCGCCGGGGAAGATGGTATGCCGGTGCGCAGCGAGCGCTGGCGGGTTGCGCCAGCCGCCGGCGGGACGCTGGCGCTTGATCTGTCCCACGCAGTTGGCAAGCAAGTCTGGACCACCGGGGAGAGCCGGATCCATTCGGCCGTCGATCCGGAGATGTCGCGGCTCTATCGCTATGAGCAGGTCGACGACATGGCGATGAGCGAGGCGATGCAGATGCCGCTCAAGGGCGCGGTCGCGCTGGACTGGGCACTGCCGGAATTCGAAGCAGTGTTCGACGGCACCGAGACGCTGAAGACGATCGTCTCGCGGCCGCATTACCTGGTCCGGATCTACCTGCCCTAGCGGGCGCGACGAGGCTCAGGAATGCTCTTCGGCCGCGGTTTCGGCCAGCGCGCGGTTGTAGGCCTTGAGCGCATCCACCTGGAAGAGCGCGCCGAGCAGTTCCGGCGCGCCGCTGGTCTTTGCGGCGGCGACGACCGGCAGGAACGGCTGGCCGGTTTCGTCGAACATCGGCAGAGCCACTTCCAGCGTGGTGCCGGGGGTGATCGAAATGCCCTTCTCGATCAGCTCACGGCAGGCGGCTTCGGGGGCGGCGCGGGGACTGTCCTTGGAGCGCATGATCACCGCAGCGGAGTAGATCGAGAGCAGATAGGCCTGCGGACCGGCGGCGAGATGCACGCCGCGGTGCTCGAGCTGGGTGAGGAAGAAGGAGCGGTCGACCAGCCGGCTGGCCAGCGCGGTGGAGAGCGATACGGCAACCATCACGGCGAGGCCAGTCTGCCAGTCGCCGGTCAGCTCGAATACGATCAGCGTGGTCGAGATCGGCGCGCCGAGCACCGCGGCGGCGACCGCCCCCATGCCGGCCAGCGCGTAGAGCTCGCCCGAGCCGGAATATTGCGGGACTAGCGAGGTGGCGACATAGCCGAAGGCGAGCCCGGTCAGCGCGCCGACCATGAGCGAGGGCGAGAACACACCGCCGCCCATGCGCCCGGCCATGGTGATCGCAACGGCGATGACCTTGAGGATCGCCAGAACAAGGGCTTCGTGGAACAGCAGCTCGCTGCGCAGCGCCGCGCTCGTCGTCTCGTAGCCGACGCCGATGATATGCGGGAAGGCGATGGCGAGCGCGCCGAGCAGGACCCCGGCGAGCGCCGGGCGCAGCACGGCCGGGATGCCGCTGCGGGCCTGCAGGTGGCTCGCGAATTCGTCGGCGAAGAAGATCGCCCGCATCAGCACCACCGCCACGACGCCACAAAGCAGGCCGAGCAACAGGAAGGCGGGCAGCTCGACGTAGAAGGTGAGCGAGGTCGAGGGGTTCAGGGTGAACTCGGTGACGTCGCCGAAGACCATGCGGCTGACCACGGTGCCCGCGACCGAGGCGATGGCGATGGGGGCGAAGGCGTGGACCGCGAAGTGGCGTAGCACCACCTCGAGCGCGAAGAGCGCGCCGGCGATGGGGGCGTTGAACGAGGCCGAGACCGCGGCGGCGACGGCGCAGCCCAGCAGGTCGCGCCCGGTGATCGCGTCGGCCCGGAGACGTTCGCAGACCCAGGTCGAGACCACGCCGGCGAGGTGGACGACCGGCCCCTCGCGCCCTGAGGAGCCGCCCGAGGAGAGGGTGATGAGCGAGGCCGCCGCCGAGGCGAGGCCGGCCCGCGTCTCTACCCTGCCCTTGTGCAGGGCCGCGTCCTCGATCACGTCGGCCACCGAACGGACCCGGCCATCGGGGGTGAAGCGGTTGAGGATCAGCCCGACGGTGAGGCCGCCGAGCACCGGCAGCGCCATCAGCCACCACCAGGGCAGCGTGCGGGCGTGGGAATGGATGTGGCGGACATCGGGAGCGGCGTAGAGCAGGCCCTGGAGCCAGGTGATGCCCTCGCGGAAGGCCACGGCGGCGGCACCGGCGACGATGCCGACGGCGAGCGCGATGAACCAGAACTGGATCTGGCTCGGCCCCTGGCGGAGCAGCAGCTGCCAGCCCTGCTCGAGGCCGTCGCGGCTTTCCTGGATCTGCCGCCGGATCAGGTCGAATGTGCGTTCGCTCAAGGCGCCTTGTTCCGTGGCTGGACGTGGCTCGGGTCGGGGTCGGTGCCGGCGGCGGGACAGCCGGGCCTCTTCTGTTCCTAGGGGATCGCAGGGGCCGCTCCAAGCCTGAACTCGGATCGCGGCGCCCCGCCCCGGCCATTGTGTCCCGCGGCGCGGGCGGGAGATGGGTATTTGGACCAAGAAGAAGCGGGACCGGGCGCGAGTGCCCGGGGTGCGACGGCATGGACTCGCCCAAGGCCGGGGGCCGGGCGGAACGGGGGTTTTCGCGGATCGGGGGCTGGCCTAGGTTTGCGGGCGCAGACCGGGAGGGGCCGATGACCATCGCAGCAGCCATCACCGAGCTGGCCGGCGTGTTCGGGGACCGGCTGGTGCGGTCGGGGTCCGACCTCGAACTGCACGGCCGATCGGAGAGCTATTTCCCCCTCACCCCGCCGGATGCGGTCGTCTATCCCGAAAGCACCGAAGAGGTCTCGCGGTTGGCGGCGATCTGCAACGCGCAGGGCTGCCCGGTGGTGGCATGGGGCACCGGCACCTCGCTGGAGGGGCATTCGCTAGCGGTGCGCGGCGGGGTTTGCGTGGATTTCAGCCGGATGGCCCGGTTGCTCGAGGTGCACCAGGCCGACATGGACGCGGTGGTGCAGCCGGGCATGACCCGCGAGGCGCTGAACCAGGAGCTGCGGGCGACTGGGCTGTTCTTTCCGGTCGATCCCGGGGCCAACGCCGCGCTCGGCGGCATGGCGGCGACGCGGGCGAGCGGGACGACGACGGTGCGGTACGGCTCGATGGCCGACAACGTGCTGGGCCTGCAGGTGGTGCTGGCTGACGGGCGGGTGATCCGGACCGGCACGCGGGCCCGCAAGTCGTCGGCGGGCTATGACCTGACGCGGCTTTTCGTGGGCTCGGAGGGGACGCTGGGGCTGATCACCGAGCTGACGCTCAGGCTCCACGGGCAGCCCGAGGCGATCTCGGCCGCGGTCTGCGCCTTCGACCGGATCGGCGACGCGGTGGACACGGTGATCGCGACGGTGCAGTCGGGCATCCCGGTGGCGCGGATCGAGTTCGTCGACGCGGCGACGGCGGCGGCGGTGAATGCCTATGCCGGGATGGAGTTCCCGTTGAAGCCGCACCTGCTGGTCGAATTCCACGGCTCGCCGCAGGGCGTGGCGGAAGATGCCGAGCGGTTCGGCGAGCTGGTCACGGACATGGGCGGCGAGGGGTTCCGCTGGTCGGCGCGGGCGGAGGATCGCAGCGCGCTCTGGACCATGCGGCACAATGCCTATTACGCGATCCTTGCCAGCCGGAAGGGCGCGCGGGCGGTGGTGACCGACCTGTGCGTGCCGATCTCGCGGCTCGCCGAGGCGGTGGAGGAGACCCGCGCCGACATCGAGGACAGCGGCATTCCCGGACCGATCCTGGGCCATGTCGGGGACGGCAATTTCCATGCCGTGCTGCTGATCGAGGATGGCGCGGCCGAGGAGCTGGAGGTGGCCAAGGCGCTGTCGCACCGGATGGTGGAGCGCGCCCTGCGGCTCGGCGGCACCGTAACGGGCGAGCATGGCGTTGGGCTGGGCAAGCTTGGCTACATGGAGGCCGAGCATGGCGCGGCCTGGCAGGTGATGGGCGCGATGAAACGGGCGCTCGATCCGGGGGGCATCCTCAACCCGGGCAAGCTGGTGCCACCGAAGGCGTGAGGCGCTCCTGCCCCGGCGGGCGTCACTCCTTCAGATGGGTGAGCCGGGTGCCGAGGACGCGCTCGACAAGCTCGGGGTCGCGCGGCTCGCCGAGGAAGTCGAACAGCGCATCGAAGCAGCTCGGGTCGGCGGTGTAATCGTCGTAGTGCAGCTTGAGGCAGAGCTCGGGATGGGCCTCGATGAAGACGTCCCAGGTCGCTTCGGCGGTGCTCAGCTGGTTGAGCACATTCTCGGTGTTGCACTCGGCCCACCAGCCCGAGCGCGCCACCGCCTCATGGTCGCGCGTGTTGAACAGGAATCGCGGGTTCGGAAAGAAGCGCAGCAGGTAATTCATGTAGGTCATGAATTCCGATCGCGGCATCAGGTAGCGGATCTCCTTGAAGCCGCCGACGCGGGTGCCTTCGGGTAGTATAAGCACCTCTCGGACAAAGGCATTGCCGATCGAGGCCCCGAATCGGTCCGCGTTGGTGAGCTCGGTCCCGTACCAGGGATCGCTCTGTTCTGTCGTCCGCCCGGCGCGCCGGACATTGGCCATGGGGCTCTTGTTCGCCATGGCGTTCCAGGACAGGGCGAGGTGCTGGAGCGTGGCGTTGTTCTCGCCGCGGATGCAATAGCCGTCGATACCGTTCAGCAGGTTCTGAAGCAGGGTCGAACCGGAGCGACCATAGGTGACGACGAAGAGATAGCCCTCACTCGGGCCGTACAGCTCGGGAAAGCTGCTCGGGTTGATCTTCTCCAACGTGACACTCTCCTCAAACCACCGCCCCAATCATATTCGGTCCCACGCCCCGGCGCGGAGGTCAATGGTTCAGAAGCGCGCGCGCGGCAGCGCGGGCCTCTTCCGTGACCCGGTCGCCGGCCAGCATCCGCGCCAGTTCGTCCACTCTCTCGTCCGCGTCGAGCGGCACGACCGACGACAGGGTCGCGCCGTCGTTGACCTGTTTCTCGACGCGCCAGTGATGGCCGCCGAGGGCCGCGACCTGCGGCGAATGGGTGACGACCAGCACCTGCGCACTCGCTGCCAGGGTCGCGAGCCTGCGGCCCACTGCATCGGCGGTGGCGCCACCGACGCCGCGGTCGATCTCGTCGAAGATCATGGTCATGCCATGCGCCTCGCCCATCAGGCAGACCTTGAGCGCCAGCAGGAAGCGCGACAGCTCCCCGCCCGAGGCGATGCGGTTCAGCGGGCCGGACGGCGCGCCGGGGTTGGTGGCCACGGTGAATTGAACCGTGTCCTGCCCCTCGGCGCCGGGCTCCGTGGCGGCGATTTCGGTGGTGAAGACCGCGCGCTCCATCTTGAGCGGCGCCAGTTCGGCCGACATGGCGGCGTCGAGCCGGGCGGCGGCGGCGCGGCGCGCCTCGGTCAGGTACTCGCAGGCCGCGAGATGCGCGGCCTCGGCCCCCGCCAGCGTGGCGCGCAGGCCGGCGATATCCCCTGCCCCGGCGTCGAGCGCCTCGAGACTGTCGCGCAGCTCGGCAGCCTTCGCGGCCAGATCGTCGGGCAGCACCTGGTACTTGCGCGCCATCTCGCGGATCGCGAAGAGCCGGTCGGTCAGTCGGTCCAGCTCGCCCGGATCGAAGGCCAGCCCCTCGAGGCAATCGGTGATCTGCTGCTCGGCCTCGGCCAGCGCTTCCAGAGCCTGCCCGAGCGCGGTGGCTGCCGCGTCGAGCCGGCCCTCCACATGCTCCGCCGCCCCGTCGAGCCAGCGGATCGCGTCGGACACCAACCCCTCCGCGCCCTCCGACGACACCGCGCCATGGGCGCGGGCGATATCCTCGCGCACCCGTTCGGCGGCCTGCATCAGCCGGCGGCGGGCGTCGAGCGCCTCCTCTTCGCCGGGCTCGGGCGCGAGCTTCTCCAGCTCGCCCACTGCGTGACGCAGGAACTCCTCCTCCGCCCGCAACCCGGCCAGCCGCGCCTCGGCGGCCTCCAGCGCCTGCGCCGCGCTGCGCCGCGCCTCCCAGGCCCGGCGGACGTCGGAGATCAGAGCGGCGGTGCCGGCGAATTCGTCGAGCAGGTCCCGGTGGCCGCGGGGGTTGAGCAACCCGCGGTCGTCATGCTGGCCGTGCAGTTCCACCAGCGTCGCAGAGAGCTGACGCAGCACCTCGCCCGAGGTGCGCCTGTCGTTGACCCAGGCCGTCTTGCGGCCGTCGCCGGCATTGACCCGCCGCAGGATCAGCTCGTCGCCGCCATCGAGCCCCGCCTCCTCGAGCACCGCCCGCGCCGGATGGCCCTCCGGCAGGTCGAACCAGGCGGTCACCTCGCCCTGGGCCGCACCGCTGCGCACCAAGTCGGCCCGCCCGCGCCAGCCGAGAACGAAACCCAGCGAGTCGAGCAGGATCGACTTGCCCGCCCCGGTCTCGCCGGTCAACACGTTGAGACCCGGCTGGAACTCCAGGTCCAGCCGGTCGATGATCAGCATGTCACGGATCTCGAGCCCACGCAGCATCCGCTCACCCCATTGTCGCCGCCGCCCTTCTAGCGCGGCCTGCGGCCGGAACGCCAGTGCGCCCCGCCCCACCTCTTCTTCTTGGCGAAAATACCCGCGCCGCAGGCACGCGCCGCATGGCGCGTCCCCCGCTTACAGCCAGTCGCCGCGCACCATCTGGCGATAGACCTGGTTGAGCCAGTTGTCGCCCTTGGCCTGCGCGGTCAGCCCGTTCTGCACCAGGAGCTGATAGGTGTCCTGGTACCAGACGGTCGAACGGAAGTTGTAGGCCAGGATCGCGCCGGCGGTCTGCGCCTCGTCGACCAGCCCCAGCGAAAGATAGGCCTCCACCAGCCGGTGCAGCGCCTCGGCGGTGTGCGAAGTGGTCTGGAAATCCTCCACCACGACGCGGAAACGGTTGATGGCGGCGGCGTAATGCTGCCCCTTCAGGTAGTACCTGCCGATCTCCATTTCCTTCGCCGCCAGGTGGTCGAAGGCGAGGTCGAACTTGAGAATGGCCGAGCGCGCATATTCGCTCTCGGGATAGATCTCGATCACATCCCGTAGCGCCTGAAGCGCCTGGAAGGTCAGGCCCTGGTCGCGGCCGACCTCCTCGATCTGGTCGTAATAGCTCAGCGCCAGAAGATACTGGGCATAGGCAGCATCCTCGTCGGCGGGGTAGAAATCGATATACCGCTGCGCCGCGCCGCGCGAATTCTCGTAGTCGCGGTCAGTGTGGTAGGAATAGGCCTGCATGATCAGCGCCCGCTTGGCCCATTCCGAATAGGGATAGAGCCGCTCCACCTCGCCGAAGAGCTCGGCGGCGTCGTCGGGATCGCCATTGTTCAGGTCGTATTCGGCGCGCTTGTAGATCTGTTCGGCGGTGAAGGTCTCCAGCGGCACGCCGCGACTCGTGTTCGAACTGGCGCTGTTGCGGTCGCCGCAGGCGCCGAGCACGGCGAGAGCCGCCAGAGCACCCACCAGCCGGAATGTCACGCCACGCACAGCCATGCCTTGAGACCCTTGCCTATTTCCTGCCCGCGCCCCTTGGAGGGACTGCGATTTGCCATCGTCTAGCACAGAAAAATCCGGTGCAAAACGGGTCTGCACCGGATTTCCGATACTTGGGTTCACACTGTGTTCAGGCGACGGCGGCGAGATCGGCGAGGCTGACGCCCACGCCGGGCAGCCGGCGCAGCGCCTCGGCGTCGCATTCGACCCATTCCGCGGCCCCCGGAGTGGTGAAAAGCGCCCGGAGCAGCTTGTTGGTCAGCGTGTGGCCGGAGCGCACGCCGGTGTAGCGGCCGAGGATCGGGCCACCGGCAAGCGCAAGGTCACCGAGCGCGTCGAGCATCTTGTGCCGCACAGGTTCGTCCTCGTGCCGCAGGCCACCGGGGCTGAGCACCGCGTCACCATCGACCACCACCGCATTCTCCATGGTGCCGCCGAGGGCGAGCCCGTGGGCGTGCATGTATTCCACGTCGGAGCGGCGGCAGAAGGTGCGGCTGTCGCAGAGTTCGCGGACGAAGGCGCCGTTGGCCATGTCCAGCGAGCGGACCTGGTGGCCGATCGCGGCATCTTCGAAATCTATCTCGAAATCGATCCGAAGTTCGGTGGACGGCTCCAGCCGGGCCACCGCCGCGCCGTCGCGCACTTCGACCGGCTTGAGGATCCGCAGCGCCATCAAGGGCGCATCCAACGGCGCGATGCCCGTGCGCAGGATCGCCTTGACGAAGGGCGCCGCGCTGCCATCGAGGATCGGCACTTCGGGGCCGCTCACGTCGATCAGCGCATTGTGGACGCCAAGCCCGGCGAGCGCCGCCATGACGTGCTCCACGGTGGAGACGCTGACGCCGTCGTTGTTGACAAGGAGGGTGCAGAGTGGCGCATGCACGGTCGCATCCCACCGCGCGGGCACACGCGGGTCGCCCTCGACCGCGTCGGTCCGCCGGAAGACGATTCCACTGTCGGCCGGAGCGGGCGCAAGCGTGATGCGCGCCGGACGTCCTGAGTGAAGTCCTTCGCCTGTAAGCGTCACCGGGGTTTTCAGGGTGGTTTGCACCGTAGCCTCTTGTTCGTGACCGGACGGAGACTGTCCGGCACAGTGGAGATACGAACCCGCCGCTGTCAGCTCAATTCAAAGATTGTAACCGTGTGAAACATGTTGACGTGAACGGTAGGCAAGACTCCGCCCACCGTGAAAGAACGCGCTGCAAACCTCAATGAAACAAAGAAAAAGGGGCCGGACAAGCCGGCCCCCAGGAGGTTAACGAGGGAAATATTATTGTTGGTTTTCTTTGTCAGTTTGCCTGCCGGCGCAGGAAGGCGGGGATCTCGATCCGCTCCTGTTCGGGGTCGAGCTCGGCCTCGTCCTCGTAGCTCTGGCTCGGCCGCGCGGTCTGCTGGCGCAGTTGCGGCGGCTGCTGGCGGGACGGCTGCGGCGCCGGGCGCTCGGCCGGCTCGCCGTTGCCGGCGGACATGCGGTGGATCAGGCTGCCGATGCCGAAGCTGCGCTTCTCGGTGGCGGCAGCGGCCGGCTGCGGCGCGGCCTGGCGGGCGGCCGCCTGGCGATGCGCGGCGGTTTCGGCAGCGGCGGGCGCGGAGTTGCGCACGGCGGCCTGCAGGCGTTGCAGCGCTTCGGGGCTCGGGGTGCCGGGGCGGCGCGGCTGGGGCGCCACGTATTCCTCGGCCATGTCCTCGTCGGCGGCGTCCACCAGCGGCAGCGGATCGGCCGTTGCGGCGGGTTGGTAGGCCGGCGGCGGCAGGTCGCCATCGTCCACGTCATCGATCAGCGCATCCTCGTCACGCGACGGCGCGGCGAAAAGCGAGGGCTCTTCGACATGGCGCGGCGTTTGCGCGGCGAGCGGGCGCTGTCCGAGGGCCGGCTGCGGCGCCGGAGCGGGCGCGACTGCCTCTTCCGGCATAACCGGCTCGCGCAGCTTGCGGCTCGGGCGCGGGATGTCCTGCACCACCTCGGAGGCATCGATGCCGGTGGCGACGACGGAGACACGCATGCGGCCTTCCATCTGCATGTCCAGCGTCGAGCCGACAATGATGTTGGCGTCCGGGTCCACTTCCTCGCGGATCCGGTTGGCGGCTTCGTCGAGTTCGAACAGCGTGAGGTCGTAGCCGCCGGTGATGTTGATGAGCACGCCCTTGGCGCCGCGCAGCGAGATCTCGTCGAGCAGCGGGTTGGCGATCGCGGCCTCGGCGGCCTGGATCGCGCGATCCTCGCCCTCGGCCTCGCCGGTACCCATCATCGCCTTGCCCATCTCGTCCATAACCGAGCGGACGTCGGCGAAGTCGAGGTTGATCAGGCCCGGACGGACCATAAGGTCCGTTACGCCCTTGACGCCTTGGTAGAGCACGTCATCGGCGAGCGAGAAGGCCTCGGTGAAGGTGGTCTTCTCGTTGGCGAGCCGGAACAGATTCTGGTTCGGGATGATGATCAGCGTGTCGACGACCTTCTGGAGCGCCTCGACGCCCTCCTCGGCCTGGCGCATCCGCTTGGCACCCTCGAACTGGAAGGGCTTGGTCACGACGCCGACGGTCAGAACGCCGAGTTCACGCGCGGCCTGCGCGATGATCGGGGCAGCGCCGGTGCCGGTGCCGCCGCCCATGCCGGCGGTGATGAAGCACATGTGCGCGCCGGCGAGGTGGTCGACGATCTCCTCGATCGTCTCCTCGGCCGCGGCCGCGCCGACCGCCGGGCGGGCGCCCGCGCCGAGCCCTTCGGTGACCTTGACGCCCATCTGGACGCGGGCCGGTGCGTTGCTCTGCTGAAGCGCCTGGGCATCGGTGTTGGCCGTGACGAAATCCACGCCCTCCAGGTTCTTCTCGATCATGTTGTTGACCGCGTTGCCACCGGCCCCGCCCACACCGAAAACGGTGATGCGCGGTTTGAGCTCTTCCTGCTCGGGCATGGTCAGGTTCAATGCCATTTTTTCTCCGCCTATCTTGTGCCGCCCCGTAAGCCGGGCGGTTTCTGCCTGTCTTGAACCGAGGCAAATCACCCCGGCGTCCCGCAAACCTTGACCAAACATACTCAGGCAGTGACAGCGCGTCACCTAAAAAGTGCAAAAATGCCACAAAATCTGGGAAAGTATTTTCACGTTAACCCGTTATATGCCCAAGTTGACCTCATTTAGTGCTCAACACCCAGCACGACACAAGCACGCGACGACATACGGTGTCTCTCGCGCGACAGACGCCACGGATCCGTGACGTGTATTCGTAAATTGTGAGGCGGCTGCTCGGCCTGCCCGCGCCGTGTATCCGGCGTTCCAGATGAAACTCGCACACTGCCCTGGGAAATGCCAGCCAAATCCGCATCTTGCGCGCGACTTCCTGCGAGGCGGACGTGCGCTGCGGCCGTGGGGCCGCCCGCGGGGTCAGAACTCGCAGAACACCCCGGCCATGGAGGCGTTCGCGTCCTGGTAGGAGACGGCGCTGTCGTCGGAGAAGCTGTAGCTGTCGTAGGCCACGTAGACCTGCAGGTTCATGTCCTCGACCTACTGCACGACCTGGATGCCCCACTTGCCGGAGATTTGCTTTATCCCACTCCCAGACCGGCTCGAAATCCTGGCTGAACTGGCTGGAGCCGGGCGCCCCGAGCGCGGTTTCGAAGTTGAATCGGAGCTCGCTGCCGTCCTGGAGCGCCTGGTCGATGAACAGGACCACGCGGATATTGGAATGCGAGTTGTCGGTCAGGTTGCCGCTGGTCTCGTCGCCGTTGTCGAAGCTGACATAGGCCGGGCTGAGCCGGCCAAAGGCGAGCACCTCGCCGCCGGTGTCGTTTTAATAGGCCAGCGGGTTGGCGGCGGCGGGCATGAAAAAGCCCCGCCGAATGGGCGGGGCTGTTGCCGAATTGCGGCGGCGGCGCGGGCCTACCAGTTGTCGCGGAACCATTTCACGGCGCGCTTGAGCGAGCGGGCCGGGTAGCGGTCGGCGGGGATGTCGAAATCCCACCATTCGTCCTGCGGATGGGCGGCGAAGAGGCAGAGCCCGACGGCCGAGGAAAAGGCCGGGCCGGTCGCGGCCTGCGGCAGTCCCTGCACCCGGAGCGGCCGCCCGAGACGGACCTGCTGGCCGAGGATCTTGCCCGCGAGCAGGTCGAGCCCGGGAATCTGGCTGGCGCCGCCGGTGAGCACGATCTGGCGGGCCGGAAGGTGTTCGAAACCCGAGGCGTCGAGGCGCACGCGCACCTCCTCGAGGATCTCCTCGACCCGCGGACGCATGATGCCGATCAGCTCGGCGCGGCTGACGGTGCGGCGGTCGTGCTCCCAATCACCGGTGTCGCCGCCGATCTCGATCATCTCGCGGTCGTCCATGCCGGTGGCCATGACGCCGCCGTAGAAGGTCTTGATCCGCTCGGCGGTGTTGAGCGGCACCTTGAGGCCCTTCGAGATGTCCTGACTGATGTGATCACCGCCGATCCGCACGGTATCGGCATAGATCATGTGTTTCTTGATGAAGATCGAGAGGCCCGTGGAGCCGCCGCCGAGGTCGATGCAGGCGGAGCCGAGTTCCTGCTCGTCCTCGACCAGCGCCGAGATGCCCGAGACATAGGCCGAGGAGGCAAGTCCGGCCAGTTCCAGGTCGCAACGCTTGATGCAGTAGAGCAGATTCTGCACCGCGCCGGCATCGACGGTCAGCAGGTGCATGTCGACGGCCAGCGCATTGCCCATCTGGCCGCGCGGATCGCTGAGACCGGTGCGGTGGTCGATGGCGAAGTTCACCGGCTGGGCGTGCAGCACCTCGCGGTCGCTGCCGAAATCCGGGACGTGGCAGGAGGCCAGGGCGCGGGCGACGTCATCCTCGGAGACGATGCTGTCGGCCAAATCGATCCGGCCGTCGATCCCGTAGCTGCGCGGGCGGGCGCCGGCGAAACAGGCGATCACGTGATCGACGCGCACGCCAGCCATTTTCTGCGCTCCCTGCACCGCGGTGCGGATGGCGCGTTCGGTCTCCTGCATGGCGTCGATCTCGCCGAAGGCCACGCCGCGCGAGCGGGTGGTCGCCGCGCCGATCACGCGGAAACTCGACTGGCCGGCCAGCGAGCCCACGCCCTCGGTGCCGCGGAACTTGTCGGCGCCGTCGAAGCGGAGCACGAGGCAGGCGATCTTGGACGATCCCACGTCCAGGATCGCGATCACCCCGCGATCCATCGCCTGCTTGCGCATCCGCCGCATGGCGCGTTGAGACTGATACAGATCTGTCATTGCACGTAGCCTCCGGGTTCCAGGTCCCTTGTTTGCCGCAGCTCTATGACTGCGTTTCTGTTCATTCTGACCGTCGGGCGGCGCGGGTTGCGGAAATCGACAACGGCGATGTCCCGCTCCAGCATCTTGCGCCCCTCATCGAGTGCCAGCAGGCGGTCGAGTGCGGTCACCGGGTTCTTTTCCGGCAGCATGATCCGCTGGTCGCGGTCGAGCACCACGTCCCAGCGGCGTTCGCCGATGCGCACCAGCCCGCGCATCCTGTCCTTGATCGGCGCGGCTGCGGCGATCAGCGACAGCGCCTCGGGGATGACCAGCTCGGCCCCCTCGCCCGCTACCAGCGGCAGGTCCGGCCAGTCGCCCCGCGACGAGGCGCCGGCGACCATCTCGCCCTCGGCATCCAGCAGGCCGAGCCCCTGGGAATGGCGCCAGAGCACTGCGGGCTTGCGTTCGTCGATCTCGACGGCCAGCACGCCACCGGGACGCACGCGCAGCCGGGCATCGGCCACCGCGTTGAAGGCCACGAGCCGCTGGCGCATCGCGTCGAGATCGAGGTCGAAGGAGGAGATCGGCAGGCGCAGGGCAAGTTCCTCGCGCACCGCTTCGGCCAGTTCCTCGGAGGCGCCTTCGACCGACATCACCTTGACCATGAACTCCGGGCGTTCCTCGATGGCGCGCAGGGTTTCCTGCCAGCTTTCGGTGATCGCGTTCACGCGGCTCTCGTCGGAGAGATACCAGCCGACGCCGGCGCCGATCAGCAGGACCGGCGCGCCGATGCGCAGGACCCGGCGATAGGCCGGCGTCAGCCAGAGACGGTTCATCCGATAGGACCAGCGCGACGGCGCGGGGTCGTGCCGGGGCGTCTCGGCCGGACGGGTCAGCGATTGCACGATGCGTCCTCCACGATCCAGCGGCAGAGGGCGCCGAAGGGAATGCCCGACACCGTCCCCTGCTCGGGGCTGAGCGAGGTCGGCGTCATGCCGGGCTGGGTGTTGGTCTCCAGAAGGATCAGCCCGTCCAGCCCGCGGCTCTCGTCCCAGCGGAAATCGGTGCGCGAGATGCCGCGGCATCCGAGCGCCTGGTGGGCGCGCAAGGCGTAGTCGAGGCAGGCGTCGAAGATCTCCGACGGGATCTCGGCGGGCACCACATGCCGCGAGCCGCCGGGCTTGTACTTGGCTTCATAATCGTACCAGCCGTCGGTCAGGATGTCGGTGACGGTCAACGCGCGGTCGCCCATGACGGTGGTGGTCAGCTCGCGGCCCGGCGCGAAGGCTTCGACCATCACCACATCCGGCATCTCCGCGGCGAGCTGCGGCGGGCCGTTGGAGGCCTCGTGCACCAGGTAGACACCGACCGAGGAGCCCTCGTTGTAGGGCTTCACGACGTATGGCGGCTCCATGACGTGGCGGGCGCGGACCTCGGCGGCGCTGGCCAGACGGCTCTCGGCCACCGGCAGGCCGGCGGCGCGGTAGGCGGCCTTGGTCCGCTCCTTGTCCATGGCGAGCGCCGAGGCCAGAACGCCGGAATGGGTGTAGGGAATGCGCAGCCATTCGAGCATGCCCTGGACGCAGCCATCCTCGCCCCAACGGCCATGCAGCGCGTTGAACACGACGTCGGGCGCAACCTCCGCGAGGCGCGCCGCAAGATCCGGACCGGCGTCCAGTTCGATGACTTCAAATCCTTCGCCCCGCAGCGCGGCGGCGCATTCGCGCCCGGACGAGAGCGAGACCTCGCGCTCTGCCGATGGCCCTCCCAGGAGGACCGCCACCTTTGGGGATGCCCTGCTCGACATGCCCGCCTCGTTCTTCGGGACCTTGCCCGATATTTTATTGTGAATTCCGCTGGTTGCGCGGCTTCACTGCCTGAAATGCCGCCGTTGTCCGGCGGGCTTCATTCCGGGGTCGGTTCACCGACCCTCATGATTTCCCACTCTAGCTGTATTCCGCTGTTTTGGTAAACCTTTTTCCGCACTTGCTCGCCCAGACCTTCGAGGTCAGCGGCGCTGGCGTCGCCGGTGTTGATCAGGAAGTTGGAGTGCTTCTCCGACATCTGCGCGCCGCCCAGCCGGGCGCCCCGCATGCCGGCGTCGTCGATCACCTTCCAGGCCTTCAGATCGTGCGTGTCGTCGGCCTTTCCGGTGGAGCTGAACCCGGCCGGATTGCGGAAGGTGGAGCCGGCGGAGCGGTCCCTCGTCGGCTGGGTCGCGTCGCGGGTGGCGAGTTGCGCCTCCATCCGTTCGGCCAGCGCCGCGGGGTCGCCGGGCTCGGCGCGGAAGGTGGCGCGGGTCAGCACCCAGCCGCGCGGCAGGGAGCTCTGACGGTAGCCGAATTTCAGCATCTCGGGCGTCAGCGTGACCACGGTGCCCATGCGCGTCACCGCCTCGGCCTCGACCAGGTGGTCGGCGACATAGGAGCCGTAGCAGCCGGCGTTCATCCGCACCGCCCCGCCGATGGCGCCGGGGATGGTGCGCAGGAAGGTCAGGTCGAGACCGGCCTCGGCGGCCTTGCGCGCCACGTGGGCGTCGAGCGCGGCGGCGCCGGCGGTGACCGTGCCCTCGCCGCACTCGATGGCGTTGAAGCCCCGGCCGAGCCGGAATACCACGCCGCGGATGCCGCCGTCGCGCACGATCAGGTTGGAGCCGACCCCGACCGGGAAGACCGGGATCGCCGGGTCCAGCCCTTCCATGAAGGCGCAGAGATCGTCGCGGTCCGCGGGCTGGAACAGCCAGTCCGCCGGCCCGCCGACGCGCAGCCAGGTGAGGTCGGACAGGGGACGGTCAGGCGTGAGGGTGCCACGCACGGAGGGGAGCTCGGATGTCATGGGAGGCTGGGTAAACGGGCGGCGGGCGCGTGGCAAGACGGAGCTTTGCGGCGCGGGGGCACTCCCCGAAAAGGGCCGCCCGGGGCGCGCCGCCGCGTCAGCGGTCCGGGCCCTGCTCCGGCCCGTCGACGACCTCGGGCTGCGGAGTCGACGTCTGCCGCCGCATCCAGCGGCCGAGGCAGATCAGCGGCCAGCGCAGGATCGAGGCGCCGGCGACGAAGACGACCAGGCCGGTGAAGGGCCCGTTCTGGTAGGTGACATAGCCCAGCAGGGGAATGCCGATGGCGATGAGCGCATAGGCCTGGGGCCAGTGGTTGCGCTTCGAGGGGATCATCGCGATCAGGGTCGCGGTGAGCGCCCAGAGACAGGCGAGAACGAGCGAGAGGTTCATGGCACCCCCTCCCCGCTGGTGCGGCCCATGGCCTCGTCCCGCGTCCGGCCCACGGCGCGGAGCGCGAGGTAGCGCAGCGGCTTGCGGAACATCGACACGAAGGCCGCCAGCCCCAGCAGCGCCGGGAGCCAGCCAAACTCGACGCCGATGCGCCAGATCAGGAGCGGGGCGGTGAGGAGCAGGGCAAAGCCCGGCAGGAACTGGAACCGCATCGGCAGCAGCGCGACCAGTGTCGCGGCCACCACCCAGACGGATCCCAATACGAGGGCGTTCATCGCGCCTCTCCTTGTCTGCGCCCCGGCGCGGGGCCGGGGCTACTATGTCACTTCGCCAGACGCTCCGGCAGGTTGTTGGCCCAGGCCGAGATCGTGCCGGCGCCGAGGCAGACCACCATGTCGCCCGGCTGAGTCTGCTCGCGGACCAGCCGCTCGAGGTCGTCCTCGTCGTGCAGGGCGCGGGCGTGGCGATGGCCGTGGCGGATCAGGCCGGCGACCAGAGAATCCCGGTCGGCGCCCTCGATCGGGGCCTCGCCGGCGGCAAAGACCTCGGCAATGGCGACCACGTCGGCCTCGTTGAAGCAAGCGCAGAAGTCGTCGAACAGGTTGTGCAGGCGCGAGTAGCGGTGCGGCTGGTGCACGGCGATCACCCGGCCCTCGGTGGCCTGGCGGGCGGCCTTGAGCACGGCCGCGATCTCCACCGGGTGGTGGCCGTAATCGTCGATGATGGTCACGCCGTTCACTTCACCAACCTTGGTGAAGCGCCGGTTGACGCCGCCGAAATTGGCCAGCGCCTCGCGGATCTCCTCGCGCTTCATGCCGAGGTGGCGGGCGACGGCGATGGCCGAGAGCGCGTTGGAGACGTTGTGATCGCCTGGCATCGGCAGGGTGCAGCCCTCGATCACGGTGCCGTCGGTCTTCAGCTCGACGTCGAAATGGGCGACACCGGCCTTGTAGGTCAGGTTCACCGCGCGCACGTCGGCCTGGGCGTTGAAGCCGTAGGTGATGATCTTGCGGTCGGAAATCTTGCCGACCAGCGCCTGCACCTCAGGGTGGTCGGTGCAGCAGACGGCGACGCCGTAGAAGGGGATGTTCTCGACGAAGGTCTTGAAGCCCGCGCGCAGCGCCTCGATCGTGCCCCAGTGCTCCATGTGCTCGGGGTCGATGTTGGTGATGATGGCGATGGTCGCCGGCAGGCGGTTGAAGGTGCCGTCGCTCTCGTCGGCCTCGACCACCATCCACTCGCCCTGCCCGGCCCGCGCGTTGGAGCCGTAGGCGTGGATGATGCCGCCGTTGATAACGGTGGGGTCGATGCCGCCGGCGTCGAGCAGCGTGGCGACCATGGTGGTGGTCGTCGTCTTGCCGTGGGTGCCGGCGATGGCGACGTTGGACTTGAGCCGCATCAGCTCGGCCAGCATCTCGGCGCGGCGCACAACCGGCAGGCCGCGCAGGCGGGCGCCGTCGAGCTCGGGGTTGCCCGGCTTGATGGCGGAGGAAATCACAACGACCTCGGCGCCCTCGAGGTTCTCTTCTTTCTGGCCGACGAAGATCCGCGCGCCCAGCCGCTCCAGCCGGTCGGTAATCTTGGAGGCCTTCATGTCGGAGCCCTGGACGGTGTAGCCGTGGGTCAGCAGAACCTCGGCGATGCCCGACATGCCGATGCCGCCGATGCCGACGAAATGGATGGGGCCCACGTCGGTGGGCAGTTTGGTGACCGCGTTCATAATCGTGCTTCCGTCCATCATCTCTGCTCTTGCCCCTCAATCATTGCTGTTGTGCCGGACAGTTCTTCGACAATCTCGACAAGTCGTTCGGTGGCATCCAGCCGGCCCTGGGCGAGCGCGTTGCGCGCCATCCGCTGGGCGCCGTCCGGGTGCGAAAGGATCGCGTGTATCTGCTCGGAAAGCGTTTCGACTTCAAGCATCGATTCCGGGATCACGATGGCGGCCTCGGCTTCGGCGAGGCCGCGGGCATTGGCGCTCTGGTGGTCACCGGCCGCAGCGGCGTAGGGCACCAGGATCGACGGCCGCCCGATCACCGAGATATCGGCCACCGAGGAGGCCCCGGAGCGCGAGATCACAAGCTGCGCCTCGCTCATGCGGCGCGGCACGTCGTCGAAGAAGGGCTGCACCTCGGCGGCGATGGCGTGTTCCTCGTAGAAGGCGGTGACGCGCTCCTCGTCCTCGCCGCGCGCCTGGTGGGCGACGCGGACATGCGCCAGCATGTCGAGCGGCAGGGCGGCGATCGCGGGGGGCACGATGTCGGACAGGATCCGCGCGCCCTGGCTGCCGCCGATCACCAGGATCGACATCGGGTAGTCGCCGGGCGGGATGTAGCCGGCCCCGGCACGCTCCATGACCGCGCCCCGCACCGGGTTGCCGGTATGCACCCCCTCGACGCCCTCGGGCAGGTTCGTGGGCCAGGTGCCGCAGGCGACGGCGTCGACGCGTTTGCAGAAGACCTCGTTGACCCGGCCGAGCACGCCGTTCTGTTCGTGGATCATCCGCGGCTTGCGCAGCAGCCAGGCCGCCGACATCGCCGGGATCGTCGGGTAGCCGCCAAAGCCCACCACGATGGCCGGCCGGTCGAACAGCATCCGCACGGCGGCGCCGATCACCCCGCCGAGAATGCGGAACGGCACCAGAGCTTTGGCCAGCGCCCCGCCACGGGCAAAGGTCGCCGAGGCGACCTGGACGATCTCAACCGCGTCGGGAAAGCCGCCGGCGTAGCGCGCGCCGCGCGCGTCGGTCGACAGCCGCACCCGCCAGCCCCGCGCCAGCAGCGCCTCGGCCAGGGCCTGTGCCGGAAACATGTGCCCGCCGGTCCCCCCGGCAGCGATAATGGCGAGGGGACGGTCGCTCATTACCGGCCCCGGCGCTGGAAAATGTCGGCGATCTCGCCTTGCGGCCGATGGCGCGTGAAGGCGAGCAACATTCCGAGCGCGATGCCCCCGGCGATCAGCGAGGAGCCGCCGTAGCTCACGAAGGGCAGCGTCATGCCCTTGGCGGGCAGCAGCCGCACCGCGACACCCATGTTGATCATCGCCTGCACGCCGAACATGCAGGCGAGCCCGGTGCCGGCGAGGCGGATGAACGGGTCGCGCTCCTTCATCAGGCGGAACAGGGAGCGGACGACGACGGTGGTGTAGAGGGCGAGGATCAGCAGGACGAGGATCAGCCCGTATTCCTCGGCCGCGACGGCGATGATGAAATCGGTATGCGCGTCGGGCAGCGACCATTTCACCTGCCCCTCGCCCACGCCGACACCAAAGAAGCCGCCCTCCTGGATGGCGTTGGTGGCATAGCCGAGCTGGGTGCGCGGGTCGACTTCCGGCGACAGGAAGCCGTCGATCCGGCGGGCGAAGTGCTCGGAGGAATTATAGGCCAGCACACCAAAGCCGACGACGCCGCCAGCGATGGTGACCAGCAGGAAGATCGGCGCGCCGGCGACGAAATACATCACACCCCAGGCGAAAAGCGTCAGCGCCGCCTGCCCGAAGTCGGGCTGCAGCGCCAGCAGGCCGACGATGGCGCAGACCAGCGCGAAGGAGACCGACTTGCCCGGCGGGCCGCCGACCTCCTGGCTGGCGGCCATCAGCCAGCCCGTAAGCACCACGAAGACCGGCTTGAGAAACTCGGAGGGCTGCACGGAGGCGAAACCGAAGGAATACCAGCGCACCGCGCCCTTGCCGAAGTCCGTTCCGAAAAAGGGCAGCAGGATCAGCGAGATGAAAGAGAGACCGAAGGCGATCACCGCCAGCCGCCGCACCAGCGACGGCGACATCATCGAGACGATCATCATGGTGATCAGTGCCAGCCCGCCGAAGAAGAGCTGCCGTTCCACGTAGTGGAAGGAGTCGAGGCCGTTGCGGGCCGCCAGCGGCGGCGAGGCCGCGAGTCCGAGCAACAGGCCCACGCCGAAGAGCATCAGGATGGCCGACATCGACCACCTGTCCACCGTCCGCCACCACCGGGGAAGGACTGGATCGCCCCCGCGTGCGGGAACGGTTCCATAAACCATTTCCGTCATTGGAATACCGCCGAACTGCCTCTACCGCCCGGTTGTCCGGGTCTGATGCCCATAACCATAACGCCAAAACCCTGATCCGGCCAGAAAAAAACATTCCGGCGACGCCTGAGTGGGCCGCGACTTGACCTTGGCGCGGTGGCGTGGTCATCCGCCGGTCATGCAGGTCGATACCCTCATCCTCGGCGCCGGCGCGGCCGGGCTCATGTGCGCCGCCCATGCCGGCCCCGGCGTGCTCGTGGTGGACCACGCCCGTGCGCCGGGCGAGAAGATCCGGATCTCCGGCGGCGGGCGGTGCAACTTCACCAACATGCACACCGCGCCCGAGGCCTTTCTCGGCGCGAACCCGCATTTCTGCAAATCCGCGCTTGGCCGCTACACCCAGTGGGATTTCCTCGATCTGGTCGGGCGCCACGGCATTCCCTGGCATGAAAAGACCCTGGGCCAGCTGTTCTGCGACCGGTCGGCCAAGGACATCATCGCCATGCTGCTGGCCGAGATCGAGGCCGCCGGGGCGCAGCTTTGGCTTGGCACCGAGATCGTCGATGTCGCACGGGACGGCACGGGCTTTGCCGTGACCCTGCGCCGGGACGGGCGCGACGTGCGGGTCCATGCGCGGGCGCTGGTGGTGGCGACGGGGGGCAAGTCGATCCCGAAGATGGGGGCGACGGGGCTTGGCTACCGGATCGCCGGCCAGTTCGGCCTGCCGATGACGGAGACCCGGCCGGGGCTGGTGCCGCTGACCTTCAGCGGGCCGGTGCTGGACCGGCTGAAGCCGCTGGCCGGGCTGTCGCTGGAAGCCTCGGTTTCCTGCGGTGGTACGTCGTTCCGCGAGGGGCTGCTGATGACGCACCGCGGGCTCTCCGGCCCGTCGATCCTGCAGATCTCCTCCTACTGGCGAGAGGGTCAGGAGATCTCGGTCGATCTCTGCCCCGGGCAGGACCTGTTCGGGGCGCTGCGCGGCCAGCGCCAGCAGAGCGGCCGCAAGGCGATCGCCACGGCGCTGGCCGAGCACATCCCGGCCCGGCTGGCCCAGGTGATCGCCGAGGACGCGGGTCTTGCCGGCAACCTCGCAGACCAGAACGACACCAGGTTGCGGGCGCTCGCCGACCGCGCCGGGGACTGGCGGCTGCTGCCGGCGGGGAGCGAGGGCTACCGCACGGCCGAGGTGACGCTGGGCGGAGTGTCGACCGATGCGCTCTCCTCCCGCAGCATGGAGGCCCGCGACGTTCCGGGCCTCTATTTTATAGGCGAATGCGTGGATGTCACCGGCTGGCTCGGCGGCTACAACTTTCAGTGGGCCTGGTCCACCGGCTGGGCCGCGGGCAAGGCCATCGCGGAGCGGCGGGCGCAGGCCGGCTGAAGTGGCGACCGGGGGAGGCGGAGCGTCATCCGGATTTCGCCGAATTGTCACACGCCCGTCGCCAAATCGTTACGTCCGTCTTGATTTCGACCGTGCCCACCCCGATTATCGGCCGGTTCCCCGAGCCCCCCGCTCGCCGCCTGACCGATGCCCCGCCATGTTTGCCCTGCCCCCGACCCTGTCCATCCGGAACCTGCCGCGCACGCTCGAAGCCAACGTGCCGCTCAAGGCTCTTCGTGACATGAAGAACCGGCTGGTGCTTGGGGCGGAAGCGCCGCTATCGGACGAATGCATCTACATCGATCCGCAGCAGGTGACCCATGCCTACATTGCCAATGGCACGTCCGAGGCGCCTCGGTTCCGACGCCGGCACTCCGGGCTGGTTCGCGACGGAGACTGGGACCGCTCGGTCAAGCTTGTTGGCGACGGCGTGAAGGAACGCGCCGTGAAGGACCATTTCCTAAACAACGTCTGTTGGGAAGAGACCGGAATCATCGACTACCTTATGAGCGATGTGCACCGGAAAGGCAGTGCGGACGGCTTCTCGACTGTCGAGGAGATCAAGGCCCGTTACGCCCGCATGGACGCGCTCTTCGAGGACATCCGCCGCAGCGGACGAATGAAGACCCGCGCCGAGCTCGATTCCTACCTGCGCCGCGAGCATGGCGGCGTCTATGTGCATATTGCGCGCGACGGCACGCCGCTGAAGGCCGGCGGCGGCACACACCGCCTGATCATCGCAAAGCTGCTGGGCCTGCGACGGATGCCGGCGCATCTTGGGGTGATCCATGCAGAGGCCGTGCGCAACGGCCTGATGAAGGATCTACGCGCGCCCGGGTGACCGCCCGCCCGTCGCGCGGCTTCAGCTCTTGAGCAGCGCCTCGACCCGGGCCACGAAATCCTCGCCCCGACGTTCGAAACTGTCGTATTGATCGAAGCTCGCCGCGGCGGGGGCGAGCAGAATGGTCTCTCCCGTCTTTGCATCGGCATGGGCGCGCGCGACGGCCTGTTCCATGGTGCCGCAGATTTCGGTCTCGACACCCTCGCCCAGCCCGAGCGCGAAATGCTCCGCCTCGCGGCCGATCACATAGGCCTTCACGACGCCGCCGAGATGCGGATGCAGCCCCACCAGCCCGCCTTCCTTCTCCAGCCCGCCGCAGATCCAGCGGATGCCGGTGAAGGCCTGCAGCGCCTTGGCGGCGCTGTCGATATTGGTGGCCTTGGAATCGTTGACGAAGCGCACGCCGCCGGCTTCGGCCACCAGCTGGCTGCGGTGCGGCAGCCCGGCGAAGCTGTGCAGGGCGCTTTCGATCACCCGCGGCGCAATCCCCAGCGAACGGGCCACCGCGTAGGCGGCGCAGGCATTCTGGTGGTTGTGCGCCCCCGGCAGTCCACGCACCTCGCGCAGGTCGATCGAGGCGAGCTGCCGGCCCTTGCGGTACTCGGCCAGGAATCCCTTGCGCGCAAATACGGACCAGCCCGGGCCGGCGAGCTTCTGGCCCGCCGAGACCCGGATCACCCGGTCGTCGGCAGCCCCCTGCGAGAGTTGGCCGGCGAGAAACAGCCCCTCGTCCTCGTCCACGCCGATCACCGCCCGGTCCGGCCCGCCCTCGGCGAAGAGCCGGCGCTTGGCGGCGAAATAGCCGCCGTAGCCGCCGTGGCGGTCGAGGTGGTCGGGCGAGAGGTTGGTGAAGACGGCGATGTCGGGGGTCAGCGCGCGGGCAAGGTCAGTCTGGTAGGAGCTGAGCTCCAGCACCACCACGCCGCCATCCTCCGGAGGGTCGATGTCGAGCACGCCGCGGCCGATGTTTCCGGCCAGCTGCACCTCGCGCCCGCTCTCGGCCACGAGGTGCGCGATCAGCGCCGAGGTCGTCGACTTGCCGTTGGAGCCGGTGACGGCGACCACCTTGGGCGGGACGTCGAAACTGTCCCAGCGATCAGTCGCGAGGGAGCGGAAGAACAGGCCTATATCGTTGTCGACCGGGACGCCGGCCTTGAGCGCGGCGGCGATGGCGCGATGGGGGCTGGGGTAAAGATGCGGGATTCCGGGAGACGTGACCAGCATCGCCACATCGTCGAACGCCCCCTTCGCGGTCGGGTCGTGCAGCACGAATCCCTCGGCCTCGGCGCGCTCGCGGCCGGGCGCGCCGTCGTCCCAGCAGAGCGGCAGGCCGCCGCCGGCCTGGATGGCGCGGGCGGCCGTGAGGCCGGAGCGGCCCAGACCGAGAATGAGGATCTTCTGTCCTTCGACGCCTCTGACGGGGATCATGCCTTGCCTCCTGCTGTGAGCGGGCGGGCGCCCTCGGGCGCCGACGCTGTCTGCGTCTTTGCCCTTTGGGCGGTGGCGCGCGCAAGCGCGCGCGTGCCTTCGGCAGGGTATTTTCTGCCAAGAAGATGATTGGCCGCGGGGCGTCTCACCAGGGGATCGGCTTGCGGCGGCGGAAGAAGCCACCGGTGGGGCCGTCCTGCGGCAGGGTGGCGAACCAGAGCGGCGTGTCGGCGCCGTCCGCGATGCTGGTGGGCGCGCCCGCGCCACCCATGCGGGTCCGGTCCCAGCCCGGACAGGCCGCGTTGATCTTGACCGTGTCGGGCAGCTCCCGGGAGAGCGCGAGCGTCAGAGCGTTGAGCGCGGCCTTGGCGGTGCCGTAGGCGCCCGGCCCTTCGAGCCCCTCGGCAAAGGCGACCCAGCCGGAAGAGAGGTTGACGATGCGCCCGTAGCCGCGTGCCATCATGCCAGGGGCCAGCGCGTGGATCAGGCGGAACGGGCCGTCGACCATCACCGCCATGCATTCGAAGAACCCGTCGGGATTGGCGAGCATGCCGCCCTTCGGCAGCACGCCTGCGTTGTTGACGAGGATGTCGAAGTCAGCCGCCTCGAACTGCGCCAGCGTGTCGGGGCGGGCGAGGTAGGCCTGTGTCAAGGCGCAGCCCAGCTCGGCCGCCGCCGCAGCGCCCGCCTCCGGGTCGCGCGCGGTGAGGGTGACGTCGACACCCTGTGCAACGAGGCCGGCCGCGATGGCGCGCCCGATGCCACGATTTCCGCCGGTTACCAGAGCGGCCTTCGACATGGCCCTCCCTTCGCCTCAGCGGATCTTGAGCGTCGCGAGGCCGATCAGGGCCAGGATCAGCGAGATGATCCAGAAACGGATAACGATCTGCGGCTCGGCCCAGCCGCGTTTCTCGAAATGGTGGTGGATCGGCGCCATCAGGAACACCCGTTTGCCGGTGCGCTTGAAATAGGCCACCTGGATGATAACCGAGAGCGCCTCGACCACGAAGAGTCCGCCGACGACGGCCAGCACGATCTCGTGCTTGCTCGAGACCGCGATGGCGCCCAGAGCGCCGCCGAGCGCGAGCGAGCCGGTGTCGCCCATGAAGACCGCCGCGGGCGGCGCGTTGTACCACAGGAAGCCCAGTCCCCCGCCAATCAGTCCCGCGACGAAGACCAGCAGTTCGCCGGTGCCGGGCACGTAGTGCAGGCCGAGATACTCGGTATAGTCAGCCCGGCCGACGAAATAGGCGATCAGCCCGAGCGTGCCGGCCGCGATCATCACTGGCATGATCGCCAGCCCGTCGAGTCCGTCGGTCAGGTTCACCGCGTTCGCCGCACCCACGATCACGATCATCGCGAAGGGCACGAAGAAGAAGCCGAGGTTGATCAGCGCGTCCTTGAAAACCGGCAGGGCGAGTTGGTTGGTCAGTTCCGCCGGATGCGCCCAGGCCGCCAGGCCGGACGCCAGCGCGGCGATCAGGAAGCCCAACCCGAGCCGCATCCGGCCTGATACGCCCGCGGTGTTGTTCTTGGAAACCTTGGCATAATCGTCGGCGAAGCCGATTGCGCCGAAGCCGATGGTCACGAAGAGCACGATCCAGACGAAGATATGGTCAAGCCTTGCCCAGAGAAGGGTCGACACGATCAGCGCGCCGAGGATCAGCACACCGCCCATGGTCGGCGTGCCGGCCTTGACGAAATGCCCCTCCGGCCCGTCGGCGCGGATCGGCTGGCCCTTGCCTTGCTTGCGCCGGAGCAGATTGATCAGCGGACGGCCGAACAGGAAGCCGAAGATCAGCGCGGTAAAGAACGCGCCGCCCGTCCGGAAGGTGATGTACCGGAACAGGTTGTAGAAATCACCGCCGTCGGAAAGCTCTGTCAGCCAGTAGAGCATTGCCCCTGCCCCTCAAATATCATCCGGGAGCGCTTGTCCCAGTTTTCGGATCGCGTCAACAACCCTTGCGAGCCGGATGCCGAGCGATCCCTTTACCAGCACGATGTCGCCGGCATCGATCAGGTGGTGGACCTCGCCCGCCATGGCGGTGCTGTCCTTTGCCCAGCGGCCCCGTCGAGTCCGCGGCAGCGCTTCCCAGAGCGCGCGCGAGCGAGGGCCGACGCAATGGACGACGTCGATGGTCTCCATTGCCGGATGACCGGCCAGGGCCGCGTGCAACTCCGCCTCGCGCGGGCCGAGTTCCAGCATGTCGCCAAGGATCGCGATGCGCCGCCCGTGGCTGACGCGGCCGACGCCGTCGACGGGCGTGCTGGCCGCCAGCATGTCGAGCGCGGCGCCCACCGAGGCGGGGTTGGCGTTGTAGGAATCGTCGATCATGTCGAAGGTCAGACGGTCCTGCACGATGTCGAGCGCGATGGTCTCGCGTACGCCCCGGCCCTCATAGGGCAGCCAGCGGCCGAGATCGCCGGCAGCCAGCGCCATGTCGGCGCCGAGCGCCGTGGCAACCGCCAGCGCGGCGAGGCCGTTCATGGCGAAGTGGCGTCCCGGCGATCCGATCTTGAACAGCAGCGGGTGTGCGACGCCGTCGGGGCCGGCCAGCCGGGCCCGAGCGACGGTTTGGCCATCCTTCAGGAAGGCGTCGAGCAGTTGCGCCTCGATGCCGGAGGAGCCGAACCGCAGGATCCGGGCCTGCTTCGCCTCGGCGGCCGCTTGCAGGATCGGCGCGGTCTCGATATCGGCATTGAGCACGGCCACGCCGCCCGGGCGCAGCCCGTCCATGATGGTGGCCTTCTCGCGGGCGATGCCCTCGACGCTCTCGAAGGCTTCGAGATGCGCCGGCGCGACGATGGTGACGATCGCGGCGTCGAGGTCCGCGAGCCGCGCCAGCGGGGAGATCTCACCAGGGTGGTTCATGCCGATCTCGATCACCGCATAATCGGCATCGGCCGGCATCCGCGCCAGCGTCAGCGGCACGCCCCAGTGGTTGTTGTAGCTCTTCTCGGCCGCGTGGACCTTGCCCTGCCCGCCGAGAATGGCGCGCAGCATCTCCTTGGTGGAGGTCTTGCCGACCGAACCGGTGACACCGATCACCCTGGCAACGGTGCGCGCCCGCGCGGCGACGGCGAGCGCCTCCAGCCCCTTAAGCACGTCCTCGACCACGAGCAGCGGTGCGTCGGGCGCCACGCCCTCCGGCACCCGGCTGACCAGCGCCGCGGCAGCGCCACGCGCCAGGGCGTCGGCCACGAAGTCATGGCCGTCGCGTACGTCCTTGAGCGCCACGAAGAGCGCGCCGGGTTCGAGCGAGCGGGTGTCGATCGAGACGGAGGTCGCTTCCCACGGGGCGGTGACCTTCCCGCCGGTGGCGCGGGCGGCGGCGTCGGAGGTCCAGAGCGCGGTCATGTCAGGTGTCCGTCGAGAGCGGCCACGGCGACGCTGGCCTGTTCCACGTCATCGAAGGGATAGACCACGTCGCCCACGGTCTGCCCCTGTTCGTGCCCCTTGCCGGCGATCAGCAGCGCATCGCCCGGTTGCAGTGCATCGACACCGCGCAGGATCGCCTCGGCCCTGTCGCCGACCTCGGTTGCCTCCCGGCAGCCCTCCATCACTGCGGCCCGGATCGCCGCCGGGTCTTCGCTGCGGGGATTGTCGTCGGTGACGAAGGCGACGTCGGCGTTCTCGGCCACCGCCTGCCCCATCAGCGGCCGCTTGGTGGTGTCCCGGTCGCCGCCGGCGCCGAAGACGCAGATCAGTCGCCCCATGACATGCGGGCGCAGCGCCTTGAGCGCGGTCGCCAGCGCATCGGGCGTGTGCGCGTAATCGACGAAGACCGACGCGCCGTTGCTGCGGGTCGCAGCAAGCTGCATCCGGCCGCGCACGCCCTTGAGCTTCGGCAGGGCGGCAAAGACCTCTGCCGGGTCGCTGCCGGAGCCGATGGCGAGGCCTGCGGCCACCATCACGTTTTCCGACTGGAAGCCGCCGATCAGTTCCAGCCGCGCCTGGCGCACCGTGCCGTTCCAGGAGAACCGCAGGTCCTGGCCGGTGCTGTCGAACCGCAGTCCGAGGATGCGCAGGTGGTTGTTCTCGCCGCGACCGACGCGGATCACCTCCAGCCCGGCGTCTTCGGCGACCTCGGCCATCTCGGGGCCCCTGAGGCTGTCCATCTGGATCACCGCCACGCCGTCCTCGGACAGAACGCGCGTGAATAGGCCCGCCTTGGCGGCGAAGTAGTCGTCGAAATCGGCGTGGTAGTCGAGGTGGTCCTGCGTGAGGTTGGTGAAACCCGCCGCCGCGAGCCGCACTCCGTCGAGCCGTTTCTGAGCCAGGCCGTGGGAGCTGGCCTCCATCGAGGCATGGGTCACACCCTGCGCTGCGGCCTCGGCAAGAACCCCGTGCAGGGTGATCGGCTCAGGCGTTGTATGGCCGAGCGGCGCCTCCCAGGCGCCCTCGACGCCAGTGGTGCCGATGTTTACTGCCGGAAGCCCCATCGCGGACCAGATCTGCCGGGTGAAGCTAGCCACGGAGGTCTTGCCGTTGGTGCCGGTCACGGCGACGACCACCTCAGGCTGGGCGCCGAACCAGAGCGCGGCGGCATAAGCCAGCGCGGCGCGCGGGTCCTCGACCACGACAAGCGCCGCGGGGCTGCCCGCGAGTTCGTCGGCGGCGATGCGCGCGCCTTCGGCATCGGTCAGGATGGCCCCGGCGCCCATGCGCAGCGCGTATTGAATGAACTCGCCGCCATGGACGCGGATACCGGGAAGCGCGGCGAACAGGTGGCCGGGCTTCACTTTGCGGCTGTCGACGGAAAGCCCGGTCACCACCGCTTCGGCCCCGCCCTGCGCGGTCAGGCCAAGCGCGGCCAGGGATTTCGTCATTGTCTCGCTCATGCCGTCCCACCCCATTTCGTCAGGGTCCGGGCGCTACCGCGGCGGCGCGCCCCGGACCGCTCCCGCATCCGATGCGGCCCCTTTACGATCCTTTTGGCCGCGGGGTCCACAGCTCAATTCGACGTGCGGACGACCGCCACCTCGGCCCCGGGTTCCGGCGCGGGACGCAGGCCCAGAAGCGGCGCGGTGCGCTCGATGATCTCGGCGGCGACGGGAACCGAGGTCCAGCCGGCTGTCCGGCGCGGCGTCGACCCGGAGGTTTCGACCGGCTCGTCGAGAGTCACGATCAGCACGTATTTCGGATCATGTGCGGGAAAGACGCTGGCGAATGTGGCGATCACCTTGTCGCTGTAGTAACCGCCGTTGGGCTTGGGCTTGTCGGCGGTGCCGGTCTTGCCGCCGACGGCATAGCCAGGCACGTCACCGAAGCTGGCGGTGCCGCTGCTGACGACGGCGCGAAGCATCTTGCGCGCCTCCTTGGAGACACGTTCGCTCACCACCCGTTCGCCGACCTGCGGCGCGCTGCGGCGCAACAGCGTCGGCGTGACCTTGGTGCCGCCGTTCAGCAACGAGGCATATCCTGCCGCGAGGTGCACCGGGCTCGAGGAGATCCCGTGGCCGTAGGACACGGTGATGGTGCTGATCTCCGTCCAGCGCGGCGGCAGCAACGGCTTGCCGGTGGGCGCCTCGACCATCTCCAGGTCGGTCGCCTTGAGGAAGCCGAGCCTGTCGAGAAACGACTGCTGCCGCTCCGCCCCAATCGCCAGCGCCATCTTGGCGGTGCCGACGTTCGAGGAGTTCACGATCACGTCGGTGACCGAGAGCTTGCCGTAGTTCTTGTTGCGAAATTCCTTGATGCTGAACTTGCCCCACCGCATCGGCGCGTTGGCGTCGATGATCGTGTCGGGATTGACCAGCCCGAGGTCCATAGCCTGCGCGGCGGTGAAAATCTTGAACACCGAGCCCAGTTCATAGACGCCCTGCACGGCGCGGTTGAACAGCGGGCTGTCGCCGGGATCGCCCTTGAGCAGCGGCGACGGCCGGTCGTTGGGGTCAAAATCGGGCAGCGAGATCATCGACAGGATCTCACCGGTGTGCACGTCCATGAGCACCGAGCTGGCGCCCTTGGCGTTCATCAGCTTCATGCCGGCTTCGAGGATTTCGCGGGAGGTCGCCTGCACGGTGAGGTCGATGGAGAGCTGCAGCGGCGCGCCCTTGTTGGCCGGATCGCGCAGCCAGGCGTCGAACTGCTTCTCGACGCCAGCGGTGCCGATCACCTCGGCCGAATGCACCCCCTCGCGACCGAAACTGGCGCCGCCGAGGATGTGGGCGGCGAGCTGTCCGTTCGGGTAGAGGCGCATTTCGCGCGGGCCGAAAAGCAGGCCGGGCTCGCCGATGTCATGCACCAGCTGCATCTGCTCCGGGCTGAGTTTCTTCTTGATCCACAGAAACTTGCGAGAGCCCGTGAAATCCTTCAGCAGCTCCGCCTCGTCGAGATCGGGAAAGATCAGCGACAGCTCGTGCGCGGCGCGCTCCGGGTCCACGAGATCGCGGGTCTGGGCATAGAGCGAGTGGGTCGACAGGTTGGTAGCAAGGATGCGGCCGTTGCGGTCGACGATGTTGGCGCGCTGCGCCACGATCTCGGAATCGGTCGAGGCGACCTGCACCTCGGAGGGTTCGCCGGCGGCCAGCAGCCCCATGCGCACGCCAATCACCGAATAGGCGCAGACGAAGCAGAGCGCGAGCACGAAGAGCCGGCCCTCGGCGCGGTGGCGCATCCGGTCGCGCATCGCCTCGTGGCGCAGGCGCAGGTTCTCGCGTTCGATGGCATCGGGATTCTCGCCCTTCTCGCGTGCGGAGAGGATCCGCGCGAGTGGGCGCAGCGGCGTGCGGATCACGGGAACTGTCCTCCGACCTTCAAGTGACCTGCAACCTCGATCGGCATGGTGACGGGCAGCATCGGCGGCGGCGGGAAGGCCACCTGCTCCACCGAGCCGAACTGCTCGGGACGCAGCGGCAGCAGGCCAAGGCTGTCGAAGTTGATTTCGGCCAGTTCGGCCAGCCGCCCGGGGCGGTTGAGATAGGCCCATTCAGCCTCGAGCACGGCCAGCGTCTCGCGCAGGGTGCCGATCTCGCGCTTGAGCGCCGCGGAGTCCTTGAGCGCCGCCTGGGTGCGGTAGTTCTCCTGGTAGGCCCAGAAGGCGAGCCCCATCACGACAAGAGCCGACGTCAGGTAGAAAAGCGTCTTCACGGCGTCTCCTTTCACCAGCCCTGCGGGGCGGGCAGCCCGGGGGCAGTGCGAGCAGTTGGGGTGTTCGGGGTACTGGTGCCGGCGATCTCGGGAAGACCGTCGGTGCGGTTCGGGTGGCGCGAAAACAAGCGGAGCTGTGCAGCCAGCGTCTCGCGCAGCGCGCCGATGGCCGGCGCGGCCTCGTTTCGGGACGATTCCGGTTCCTGGAAGGCCCAGACGGCGACGCCGGTCACGGCGAGCACGGATGTCAGGTAGATCGGCTTTTTCATCTGGCCTCCTTCCACCAGTCCTTCGGGCCGGGAAGGCCGAGGGCGGTGCGGTCGATGGGGGTGATCGGAGCGCCGGTCCGTTCGGCAACGCGAAGCTTGGCGGACCTTGAGCGCGGGTTGACGGCGATTTCCTCGTCGGAGGGACCGATGGCGCGGCGCGACCGCAGCCGGAACTGCGCCGCCTCTTCCGCGGCCTCCGGGGCATAGCGGTTCGCCCGCGCCGAGCTGCCGGAGCGCGCCTGGAGAAAGCGCTTCACCACGCGATCCTCCAGCGAATGAAAGCTGACCACCGCAAGCTTGCCGCCCGGCTTCAGGGCCCGCTCGGCGGCCTGAAGCCCCGCGATCAGCTCGCCGAACTCGTCATTCACGGCGATGCGGATGGCCTGGAAGCTGCGGGTGGCGGGGTGGATCTGCCCCGGACGCGGACGCGGCAGGCAGGCGGAGACCGCTTCGGCCAGTTGCAGCGTGTTGTCGAAGGGGCGGACGGCGACGATGGCGCGGGCGATCCGGCGCGCGGCGCGCTCCTCGCCGTAATGATAAAGAATGTCAGCCAGCTCCGCCTCGGGCAGCGTGTTGACGAGATCGGCGGCAGAAGGCCCCTGCCCGCTCATCCGCATGTCGAGCGGCCCGGCCTTCTGGAAGGAAAAGCCGCGCTCGGCCTGGTCGAGCTGCATCGAGGAGACGCCGAGATCGAGCACCACCCCGTCGAGCGGCGCGCCGGCATGGAGGTCGAGCTCGGAAAACGTCCCCTCGACGAGGTGCAGCCGGTTGCCGAATTCCTCCTGCATGGGCGCGGCCATGGCCAGTGCCGCCGGATCGCGGTCAACACCGATCACACGCTCCGCCCCGGCCTCCAGAAGCCGGCGCGTATAGCCGCCGGCGCCGAAGGTGCCGTCAAGCCAGAGCCCGCCGACAGGCGCAACGGCCTCGATCAGCGGGTCGATCAGCACGGGAATGTGGGGAGCCTTGTCGTTCCGGGGGGTACGGGCAGCAGCAGCCATCGCCTAGAAGCCTCCCTCCTCCAGAAGAACCAGCGGATCCATATCGTCGGGCAACTCGTCGAGCAGCGCTTCGGTCTGCGGCGCAATCTCGCCCTCGTAGGTCTCGGGGTTCCAGATGTGGAACGTGTCATGGGCGGCAACGAAAAGTGCATCCCCTTCCAGCCCGATCATCTCGCGGATCCAGGTCGGGATCAGCATGCGGCCGTTGTCGTCGACGACGACCGGATGAGTCTGTGCGCTGAAATAGGCTTCCATCGCACGGCGCTGCTTCGAGCCGCGCTGAAGCGCACCGATCTTGGCGTCGACCTCTGCGATCGCCTCCATCGTGTAGCATTCGAGATATTTGAAGCGTTTGGCGGTGCCGTAGTGAATCACCAGGTTGGGCTGCAATCCCTCGGTCCAATCCGGATCGGAGGCTTCAAGCACACGGCGGAAGGTAGCGGGCACGGAGACCCTGCCCTTTCCATCCACCTTGTGGCGGCCCTGACCTCTGAACACTCGCGCCAAGGATTGCGCTCCTTGCTGCCTCTGCCTCGTTCCCGGCCCTCCGGAATGAAAACGGCGGATCAGACTGCTGCCACTGTCTGATCCGCCGCCCTCGTCCCATCACTGGGTGCGTCCGATCGCGCGTGCCACCTGGGGGGATGTCTGCTCGCTCACGCGTCGGATCTCTTTGTTCGATGAAAAGCGGGTGCCTGTATGAAACCTGACTTTGGGAAGTTTCGGGGTCTGTCGCCCCTTTTCTGTGCCCGTCCTCATCGTGTGAAATCTTTATGCCGTGGCACCAATTAGAAATCAATAACACTTTGCCCCACCCACCCCCACTCCGTGCCATTGATGCCACAGCGCCGCTTTGGGCAAACCCAAAAATTGGAAGGTATAGCGGTCTTGTAAAAAATGGACACTACATATGCCAAGCTCAGCCCGGCGAAAAAATCCCCCGACAATCCCCAACTCACCCAGCACCGCAGCCAGAAACCAGGCTCGTGGAGGGTCGTTCCCATGAATTCCCACTCGAATCTCTATGGAATCACGACCGAATCGCGCCAAGTCCCGGATTCGTGATTCTGCGCCGGATCACGAGGTGGAGCTTCGGTGTCATGAATTCCCATCGGGGGGAGGATTTCCCACCCCGACCCATGCGCCTCCCGGTTGACGTCACCGGAAACGAGAACGGGAGGGGTCAGCCCCTCCCGTTACAGCACCGCAATCCTGGCCGGGTGTCAGGCCATCCCACCGCCGATCAGCCGCCGGGCAAGATCGGCATAGGCGGCGCCGGCCGTGCCATCGCCCAAAGCCACAGGCGCCCCGGCATCTCCGGCCAGGCGCGTCTCCAGTTCCAGCGGCAGCGCCCCGAGGAAGGGAACCTTGAGGGTCTCGGCCTCGGCCATCACCCCACCATGACCGAACAGATGCGCTTCGTGGCCGCAGCTGGGACATATATAAGTAGACATGTTCTCGATGAGCCCGAGCACCGGGACGTTGAGCTTGCCGAACATGTTGATCGCACGGCGGGCGTCGATCAGCGCCACGTCCTGCGGCGTGGAGACCACGATGGCGCCGGTCAGCTTGTAGCGCTGGCCCAGGGTGAGCTGCACATCGCCCGTGCCCGGCGGCAGGTCGATAATCAGGACGTCGAGCGTGCCCCAGTTCACGTCACCAAGCATCTGCTGCAGCGCGCCCATCAGCATCGGCCCCCGCCAGATCACCGCCTCGGCCTCCTTGAGAAGCGAGCCCATGGACATGAGCGTCACCCCGTGCGCGCGTAGCGGCTCGATCTTCTTGCCGTCCGGTGAGCCCGGCCTGGCGGTGGTGCCCATCATGCGCGGCTGCGATGGACCATAGATGTCGGCGTCGAGCAGCCCCACCTTGCGCCCCTGCCGCGCCAGCGCGACCGCGAGGTTCGCCGAAACCGTGGACTTGCCGACCCCGCCCTTGCCCGAGCCGACCGCGAGGATGCGGCCGATACCGGAAATGCTGGCCGGACCGGAGGATTGCGGGGTGGGATGGCGTCCCATCTTGAGGCTGGGCGGCGCGGAGGCCGGTGCCCCGGCGGGGCCGTGCGCGGTCAGGACAACGGAAACGCCCTGCACGCCGTCGAGACGCGCCACCGCGGCCTCGGCGGCCTGGCGCACTGGCTCCATGGCCCGCGCCGCCTCGGGAGTCGGCGCCTCCAGCACGAAGGAAACCCGCCCGCTCGAATCGAGCGTCAGCGCCCTCACCAGATCGTTTGAGACCAGATTGCCACCATCGGGCAAGGAAACGGCCCCCAGTGCCTTGACAACATCTTCACGCGAAACCGCCATCGCCCACTCCATCAGCCGAAATTTCCGGAATCTAGGTATACCCCCACGCGCCGGACGCAACCCGCCTTACATTTACGCTCACGTAATGTGCAAATCGCCCGAAAATAGGTCAGCAGGACACATGCAATTGCTGCATAGCAGCATTGAGGTTTCGACTGATTGCGCAACCACGATTGGTAGCTATCTTTGGTTTCAACGAGGGCGCTAACACAAGCTTCGACGGACGGAAGCAGCGCTCACAGGAAACGAAACAGCAAGATCGGGTTTCACCCCGGCGGCACACGGATCGGGCCTCGCCCGACGACTCGAGTAGGAAACGCGCCATGACGACGACGCACAACGCAGACTTCGGCCTGAGCCAAAACCGCGCTCTTTCGCTGATCGACAGCGTCCGCGCCCGCATCGCGCAGGCTCACGTCTACCACCAGACGGTTCGCAGTCTCTCGGCTCTGTCCGACAGGGATTTGCGGGACCTCGGCCTGAGCCGTGCGATGATCCGGTCGGTCGCGAAGGAGGCCGCGCAGGCGGCCTGACAAGAGATACAGAGTTCAGAAACCCGTCCTCCTCCCTGGGTTATCTGATCGGCGGTGACACCTCTCCTCCTCCCTGGTGTCACCGCCACAGAATAACGCCCGAAAGGGCAGACATACGAAGCCAGCCCTCTCCTCCTCCCTGGGTTCGGTTTCGGCGGCAGCACCCTCCTCCTCCCTGGTGCGCCGCACCCCTACAACGCCGGCCAAGGTCGGCAGACATGAGATCAGAGAACCCGTCCTCCTCCCTGGGTTGTCTGTATTTCGGCGGCGACACCTCCCTCCTCCCTGGTGTCGTCGCCACCCCTTACACCGCCGGCCAAGGCCGGCAGACATGAGATCAGAGAACCCGTCCTCCTCCCTGGGTTGTCTGTATTTCGGCGGCGACACCCTCCTCCTGCCTGGTGTCGCCGCCACCCCTTAAACGCCGGCCAAGCCCGGCTGACATGAGATCAGAGAACCCGTCCTCCTCCCTGGGTTGTCTGTATTTCGGCGGCGACACCTCCCTCCTCCCTGGTGTCGTCGCCACCCCTTACACCGCCGGCCAAGGCCGGCAGACATGAGATCAGAGAACCCGTCCTCCTCCCTGGGTTGTCTGTATTTCGGCGGCGAAACCTCCCTCCTCCCTGGTGTCGCCGCCTTTTTTGTTTCCTGACTCCGGAACGACGCTTACCTCCTGCAGAAAGCGCATGGCGGGCATACCCGTTTGAGGAATTGTCCATACTGCGGCGATGGCTATCTCTGGGTCACAAGAGAGCGCTAACACTTCCCTCCCCGGCGCCCTCTTGGAAGTCCCGGACAGGGGTCCGGGATCCGACCAAGGATCGACCGAATGGACTATGCTGCAAACTCTCCCATCGCCGCCGGCGCCAGCCGGAGCTTTCTTTCCGCCGCTCTCGACGGCCTGAAGGCGCTCTATCGCCGTCAGGCAAGTTACCTCCGCACCACGGGCGAGTTGAAGGAACTGACCGACCGCGAGCTTGCAGACCTTGGTTTCAACCGCGCGGACATCTCCGCGATCGCCCGCACCGCATCCCGGGCCGCCTGACCTCGCCGGCATCCATAGCGGCGGCGCCTGATTTCAACGCCGCCTTTTTCATGTGCCAACCTGTGCGTTTCGCAGCAAAACTCCAACTCAGCCCTCCAATTGCTGCATAGCAGCATTGACCAAACGGGACGTTGCAACATCGGGCCAAGGCATTACTTTTGAATAGAAGATAGCGCTAACGGGCAGCCCCAGACCCGGAAGCAGACAGCAGTATCTCCGGCTCCGGGCCGGCTCGAAAAAGGAAACAGGACAATGGAAAACGCAATTCGCTCCACCGCCGCCATCAACGGCAACTCTGCTCTCACCGGCGTGCTCGGCGCCGCCCGGACCCGCCTCGCGCAGTATCGCCTGTACCGCCAAACGGTGCGCGAACTGAGCTCGCTGAGCGACCGCAACCTGGCCGACCTCGGCCTGAGCCGCTCGATGATCCGCGGCGTGGCGCGCGAGACGGCCTACGCCAAGTAATAACTCGGACAACGGTATTTCGGAGACCCGTTCCTCCTCCCTCGGGCTCTTCGAACAAGACGGCGGCGCCTTCCTCCCAAGGCGCCGCCGTTTCCTTTGGCGCTAACATCATGGCTATGTGCAGAAAATGCATAGCGGGCCTTCGGAGACTGGGGCTACTGAACACCGGTCCAATCGTTAGATTGAGTGTCGAAGAGAGCGCTAACATCCCTCCCGCAGCGCCTCACCGATCGCGCCGGGGAAATGGGTCCCCGGTTACGGAAAAGGATTTCATACGATGGCCTACGCCAACACCGCCACTCAAGTTCGCCCCAACGGCCTGTCCCACTGGATCAACGCCCGGATCGCCGACTACCGCGAAGCCGCCCGCCGCCGCGAAGTCTATCGCCGCACGCTCGGCGAGCTCGAGTCGATGAGCGACCGTGAACTGAACGACCTCGGCATCAGCAGCGCCAGCCTGCGCGACCTGGCTCGCCAGGCTGCCAAAATGGCCTGATACGCACAGAATTCTCTTTCTGGGGCAGCATCCTCCTCCCTGCTGCCCCGGTTTACCGGCCGCGCCATCCTCCCTGGCGCGGCCGTTCCTTTTTTTGGAAACGCGATACGCGCCTGCCTGCTTTGTCGGGAGGCAGGCTCAGTAGAGTGCCTGGAAAAAAACGGGCGCCTGGAGCGCTATCAGGGCCGGAATTCGATGCCGCTGGACTCCATGACCGGACGCGCGGGGCCCCGTTCGTTCCGGTGTACCCGGTCGCACACGGCAATCAGATCCTCGATGTCCACCGGCTTGCGCAAAGCTGCGGCAACGGCCGGCGACATGGCGAAAAGCCTCTTCTGCGAGAAGACGGCCGAGCCTGAGACCACGACCACCTTGCAGGACGGGTTGCGATAGGTCGCGAAGGTCGTCACGGCCAGCGCATCGCGGCCGTTCAGGCACAGGTCCAGCAGGACGAGGTCGTAGGCGCTTGTCTGAAGAGTCTTCAGAGCGGCGGATTCGGTCTCGACCAAAACGACCTCGTGTCCGGACTCCTCCAGGATTCCTGACCAAAGAGACTGTACGTTCGGGTCGTCCTGGACAACCAGTACTCTCATGCACGTGCTCCGAGGCTCGACTGGCGAAGGGGAGCCAGTCAGGACTTACAAGTTATACACAGATTGCCGCGGGTCAAAAGGGCACATCGTCAGCGGAAGCGGCCGGAACCACGAAGTGGGCCACGATCTTTTTCACTCCGGCCTTGTCGAAGGCGATCTCGAGCTTGTCACCCTCTACCCCCACAACGGCACCGTAGCCGAATTTCTTGTGGAACACCCGATCCCCCTGCCCGAAGGACGAGACAGCCTCCAGGTCGATCACCACGTTGCGGCTTTCGCGCGGCTGGCTGATCGCGCGGGTTTCGCCGCGGGCCTGCATCCGCTTCCAGCCCGGCGAATTGTAGACGTCGGCGCGCGAGGCCTTGTCGTGAAGGTCGGAACGGGCCGGCTGCGCAGCGGCGCCATAGCCGCCACCATAAAGGCCCGGCGGCGTGAGCACGTCGACATGCTCTTCCGGCAATTCGTCGATGAAGCGCGACGGCAGCGCCGATTGCCACTGGCCATAGATCCGGCGATTGGCCGCGAAGGAGATGGTGCAGAGCGCCTCGGCCCGCGTGATACCCACATAGGCGAGCCGCCGCTCCTCCTCCAGCCCCTTGAGGCCCGTCTCGTCCATCGCCCGCTGTGAGGGAAACAGCCCGTCCTCCCAGCCCGGCAGGAACACCGCCGGGAACTCCAGCCCCTTGGCGGCGTGCAGCGTCATCAGCGTGACCTTGGCCTCGGCGTCCTCGGTCTCGTTGTCCATGATCAGCGCGACGTGCTCCAGGAAGCCCTGAAGATTGTCGAAATTTTCCAGCGCCTTGACCAGTTCCTTGAGGTTCTCCAGCCGCCCCGGCGCCTCCGGCGTCTTGTCGTTCTGCCAGTGCTCGGTATAGCCCGATTCCTCGAGGATCTGCTCGGCCAACTCGATGTGGCTCTGCTCCGGGTTGCGCGCGGCGACGTGCCAGCGGTCGATGCCGGCCACGAGCTGCGCCAGCGCGGTCGCGCCCTTGCCGGTCAGCCCCTTGGCCGCCAGCAGCACCCGCGCGCCTTCGACGAGGTTCAAGCCATTGGCGCGCGCTGCCACCTGGATCTTCTGCTGCGCCTTGTCGCCCAGCCCCCGCTTGGGCGTGTTGACGATCCGCTCGAATGCCAGATCGTCGTCGGGCGAGACGGCGAGGCGGAAATAGGCCATCGCATCGCGGATCTCGAGACGCTCATAGAAGCGTGGGCCGCCGACCACGCGATACGGCAGGCCGATGGTCAGGAAGCGGTCCTCGAAGGCGCGCATCTGGTGCGAGGCGCGCACGAGGATGGCGCAGTCGTTGAGGCTCATCGGCGGCAGGCCGCGTGTGCCGTGCCCCATGGCCTCGAGTTCCTCGCCGATCCAGCGTGCTTCCTCCTCGCCGTCCCAGTGGCCGATCAGCCGGACCTTCTCGCCGCCCTCGGCCTCGGTCCAGAGCGTCTTGCCCAGCCGCCCCTTGTTGGAGGCGATCACGCCGGAGGCCGCGGCCAGGATGTGCGCCGTGGAGCGGTAGTTCTGCTCCAGCCGGATCACCTTGGCTCCGGGAAAATCCTTTTCGAACCGCAGGATATTACCCACTTCCGCGCCGCGCCAGCCATAGATCGACTGGTCGTCGTCGCCCACGCAGCAGATGTTCTGGTGCCCGCCGGCGAGCAGCCGCAGCCAGAGATACTGCGCAACGTTGGTGTCCTGGTACTCGTCGACGAGGATGAAGCGGAACCAGCGCCGGTATTGCTGCAGCACGTCGTCGTTGCGCTGGAAGATGGTCACCACATGCAGCAGCAAGTCGCCGAAATCGACCGCGTTCAGGGTGCGCAGGCGTTGCTGGTATTCCGCGTAGAGTGCGACGCCCTTGTGGTCGAAGGCGCCCGCCTCGGCGGCAGGCACGTTCTCGGGCAGCCAGGCGCGGTTCTTCCAGTTGTCGATGACATTGGCCAGCAGCCGGGGCGGCCAGCGCTTCTCGTCGATATTCGCGGCAATGATGAGCTGCTTGAGCAGGCGGATCTGGTCGTCCGTGTCGAGGATGGTGAAGTTCGACTTGAGGTCCACCAGCTCGGCATGGCGGCGCAGCAGCTTGACGCAGATCGCGTGGAAGGTGCCGAGCCAGGGCATGCCCTCCACCGACTCGCCGAGCAATCCTGCCACCCGCTCCTTCATCTCCCGCGCCGCCTTGTTGGTAAAGGTGACGGAGAGGATCTCGTTGGGCCGGGCGGCGCCGGTGTTGAGCAGATGCGCGATTCGGGTGGTCAGCGCCTTGGTCTTGCCAGTCCCGGCCCCGGCCAGCATCAGCACCGGCCCCTCCAACGCCTCTACCGCCTCGCGCTGCGCGGGGTTGAGGCCGTCGAGATACGGGGCGGGCCGGCCGGCCATCGCGCGGCGGGACAGCGGAACGGCGGCCTCGAAGGCCTCGCTTTCGTCGAATGTGCTCATGGAACGCACTCTAGCCTGCGCACCAAAGAAGGAAAACCTGTGTTCTCCATGTGTTCCCATCAAACTCGCATGAAATCGCCAAGTTGCTTGAACACGTCAATACCGACGTTTTGACGCATTATGCAAAAACATCGACAAACCATTCGCGGGCTACCCAGTTCTCCTGTATTGCCATGCCGTCCAGATGCACCTTACAAAAATGCTGCGACCGCAAAAGGAGACCGCGATGCCCGACTTCAAGAAGATCCTCGTCGCCAACCGCGGAGAGATTGCCATCCGCGTGATGCGCGCGGCGAGCGAACTGCGCAAGCGGACCGTCGCCGTCTACGCCGAGGAGGACAAGCTCTCGCTGCACCGGTTCAAGGCCGACGAGGCCTATCGGATCGGCGAGGGTCTGGGACCGGTCGCGGCCTATCTTTCGATCGACGAAATCATCCGCGTGGCCAAGAAATGCGGCGCGGACGCGATCCATCCGGGGTATGGGCTGCTGTCGGAGAACCCGCAGTTTGTCGACGCCTGCGCGGCCAACGGCATCGCCTTCATCGGTCCGAAGTCGGAGACCATGCGCCAGCTCGGCGACAAGGCCAGCGCCCGGCACATCGCCATCGAAGCGGGCGTGCCGGTGATCCCGGCGACCGAGGTGCTGGGCGACGACATGAACGAGATCAAGCGCCAGGCGGCCGAGATCGGCTACCCGCTGATGCTCAAGGCCTCCTGGGGTGGCGGCGGGCGGGGTATGCGCCCGATCTACAAGGAAGAAGAACTGGTCGAGAAGGTGCTCGAGGGCCGGCGCGAGGCCGAGGCGGCCTTCGGCAACGGCGAGGGCTTCCTCGAGAAGATGATCACCCGCGCCCGTCACGTCGAGGTTCAGATCCTCGGCGACCATCACGGCAAGATCTATCACCTCTGGGAACGCGACTGCTCGGTGCAGCGCCGCAACCAGAAGGTCGTGGAACGCGCCCCCGCACCCTACCTTTCCAGCGCGCAGCGGGAGAAGCTCTGCAATCTCGGCAAGAAGATCTGCGAGCACGTGAAATACCAGTGCGCCGGCACGGTCGAGTTCCTGATGGATATGGACTCGGGCGAATTTTACTTCATCGAGGTGAACCCGCGCGTTCAGGTGGAGCACACGGTGACCGAGGAGGTCACCGGCATCGATATCGTGCGCGCCCAGATCCTGATCACCGAAGGCAAGAGCCTGGTCGAGGCCACCGGTGTGGCCAGCCAGTATGACGTGGAGCTTTCCGGCCATGCGATGCAATGCCGGATCACCACCGAGGATCCGCGCAACAACTTCATCCCCGACTACGGCCGGATCACCGGATATCGCGGCGCGACCGGCATGGGCGTGCGGCTTGACGGCGGAACCGCCTATTCGGGTGCGGTGATTACCCGCTACTACGACTCGTTGCTCGAAAAGCTGACGGTCTGGGCACCGACGCCAGAGGCCACGATCGCCCGCATGAGCCGCGCCCTGCGCGAGTTCCGGGTGCGCGGCGTTGCAACCAACATCAACTTCGTCGACAACCTGCTGCAGCACCCGAAGTTCCTGAACAACGAATACCACACCAAGTTCATCGACGAGACGCCGGAGCTGTTTCACTTCCCGCGCCGCAAGGACCGGGCCACCAAGCTGCTGCGCTACATCGCCGACATCACCGTGAACGGGCACCCCGACGTCGCTGGCCGCCCCAGGCCACCGGCAGAGATCCGGCAACCAAAGGTGCCGCCGCTCAAGACAGACTTCCCCACCCCGGGCACCCGCAACATCCTCGAGGAGTTCGGGCCGCAGGCGGTGGCGGACTGGATGGCGGAGCAGAAGCAGCTGCTGATCACCGACACCACTATGCGCGACGGGCACCAGAGCCTGCTCGCCACCCGGATGCGCTCGATCGACATGATCCGCGTGGCCCCGGCCTATGCCGCGAACATGCCGCAGCTCTTCTCCGTCGAATGCTGGGGCGGCGCGACCTTCGACGTGGCCTATCGATTCCTGCAGGAATGCCCCTGGCAGCGCCTGCGCGACCTGCGCGCCGCGATGCCCAACCTGATGACGCAGATGCTGCTGCGCGGCGCCAACGGTGTGGGCTACACCACCTACCCCGACAACGTCGTGCGCGCTTTCGTCAAGCAGGCCGCCGAGACCGGCGTCGACGTCTTCCGCGTGTTCGACTCGCTCAACTGGGTCGAGAACATGCGCGTGGCGATGGACGCTGTGATCGAGGCCGAGAAGGTCTGCGAGGGCACGGTCTGCTACACCGGCGACATCCTCGACCCGGACCGCGCGAAATACGACCTGAAGTACTACGTCGCCATGGCCAAGGAGCTGAAGGCCGCCGGGGCACATGTGCTCGGGCTCAAGGACATGGCCGGCCTGCTGAAGCCCGCCGCCGCCAGCATCCTGATCAAGGCGCTGAAGGAGGAGGTCGGCATGCCGATCCACTTCCACACCCACGACACCGCCGGCATCGCCTGCGCCACCATCCTCGCGGCCTCCGACGCCGGGGTGGACGCCGTGGACTGCGCCATGGACGCATTGTCCGGCAACACCAGCCAGGCAACACTTGGCACCATCGTCGAGGCGCTGGCCCATACCGAGCGCGACACTGGCATCGACATCGAGGAGGTGCGCCAGATCTCCAACTACTTCGAGGCCGTGCGCGCGCAGTATGTCGCCTTCGAGAGCGGCATGCAGGCGCCGGCCTCCGAGGTCTACCTGCACGAGATGCCGGGCGGTCAGTTCACCAACCTCAAGGCGCAGGCCCGGTCGATGGGGCTCGAAGAGCGCTGGCACGAGGTCGCGCACATGTATGCCGAGGTGAACAAGATGTTCGGCGACATCGTGAAGGTGACACCCTCTTCCAAGGTCGTGGGCGATATGGCGTTGATGATGGTCAGCCAGGGCCTGACCCGCGCCGATGTCGAGGATCCCGAGCGCGAGGTCTCCTTCCCGGATTCCGTCGTCGACATGATGCGCGGCAACCTCGGGCAGCCGCCGGGCGGCTGGCCCACCGCGCTGCAGGCCAAGATCCTCAAGGGCGAGAAGCCGATGACCGCCCGCCCCGGCGAGGGCGTGCCGCCGGTCGACCTTGAAGTGGCACGCGCGGAGGCCGCGAAGCGTTTCGACATGGAGATGGATGACGAGGACCTCAACGGATACCTCATGTATCCCAAGGTCTTCGCCGATTACGTGGCGCGGCACGGGGAATACGGCCCGGTGCGGGTGCTGCCGACCCATACCTATTTCTACGGCATGGAGCCGAGCCAGCAGATCACGCCGGAGATCGAGCCGGGCAAGGCGCTGGAAATCCGCCTGCAGGCAGTGTCGGAGACCAACGAGGAAGGCATCGTGAAGGTGTTCTTCGAGCTCAACGGCGAGCCGCGCACGATCCGCATTCCCGACCGCAAGGTGAAGAGCGCGGTTGCGGCGCGACGCAAGGCGGAGGTCGGGAACCCCGATCACATCGGCGCGCCAATGCCGGGCTCCATCGCCTCGGTCGGCGTCCACGTGGGCCAGAAGGTCTCGGTGGGCGACCTGATGATCACCATAGAGGCGATGAAGATGGAGACCGGCCTGCACGCCGAGCGCGACGCGACGGTGAAGGCCGTGCACGTCCACCCCGGCGAGCAGATCGACGCCAAGGACCTGCTGATCGAGCTGGAATAGGCGCCCGGACGCGGCGGCCCCCCGCCGCGTCACCGCTCCGAGACAATCTCCTCCAGCAACGACAGGAAGAGCGCGCGAGCCTGCCGTTCGACCCAGGGCGCGTGGCCGCAGTTTTCCAGCCGGTGGAAGCGGACATCGGCGAGCCGCTCGGCCAGCGGCCGCCGCACCCCTTCGGCCGGATGCGGGTCGTGATCGCCGTGAATTGCGATGACAGGACAGCGGATCCTTTCGACTTCGCGCAGGAGATCTCCGTTGCGCCGAAGCGCCTTCGCTTCGCCCCAGACCGCCGCGTGCAGCGCGGGATCGAACGCGACCGGAGGCGGTGGCGCATCATCGGGATCGAAGCTGTCGGCCTTTTTCAGCAACGCCAGCATGCGGGAGATGTCTCCTCCCGACGGGCCGGATTGCAGCTCCCTGGCCTCATCCAAGGAGAGGCGCGACAGGCGCAGCGCCATGATCCCCTCCAGATCGACCTCCTCGAAGGGCGCGCAGCCCACCAGAATCAATCGCCGGACCATCGCGGGATGTCGAGCGGCCAGCCAGCAACCCAGCCAGGCGCCCCAGGACCATCCCACGATATCGACAGGACCGTCGCAGCGCGCCGCAAGCTGCATTCGCAATTCCTCGACCTGTCCATCGACCGAATGTGCGCTCTGCAGCGGCTCCAGCGTGGCAATGCCGCAGGCCGCCATCGCGCGCGCCAGCGGCCCGGCTTCTCCGGCGCCGCCTGGGCCGCCGTGGAGAACCGCCGCCTTCCAGGCCGGCACCCCGTGTTCCCGAACCGTCATGCTTTCCCTTTCGCCTGCCCCGCGCCTTCGTTGGCCGCAAGAGCCCGCCGCATTTATATCTGCGACGCGGCGCAAGGGCGAGACAACTGGTGGCATTCCACCTTCGTCCGCCATATCCTCTTCGGCAACAATCCAAGGTGCTATGCATGCTCGTGATATCCCCCCTGTAGGCTGGCCTGCTGGCCCTCCTCTTCGTTGCGCTGAGTGCGCGGGTGATCCGCCAACGCATCGCAGCCAATGTCTCGATCGGCGACGGCGCGGACGCCGCTTTGCTGCAACGGGTGCGCGTGCAGGCGAATTGCGCGGAATACGCGCCTTTCGGCCTGCTCCTGCTTGCCATGGCCGAGCTTCAGGGGATGCCGGGCTGGAGCGTTCACGTGCTTGGCGCGATGCTGTTTCTGGGACGGGTTGCCCATGCCGTGGGTCTCGGCTCCGTGCCGCAGATCATGCAGGCCCGGCAGGTGGGGATGGTGCTGACCTTCGTGATGCTGGTGCTGGCGGCGCTGGCCAACATCTACCTGTCGATCCTCTGAGCCGCCCCGTCGCGGCCTCCGGGCGGGCTGGGCGATTTTTCGCGCGGGAGGCGCGTTTTCCCCTTGAAGCCCCCCGCGCCACTCGCTAAATCCCCGCTCACTCTAGGACGCGGGCGTAGCTCAGGGGTAGAGCATTACCTTGCCAAGGTAAGGGTCGTGAGTTCGAATCTCATCGCCCGCTCCAAAGAGATCTTAACGACATCGACACCATATGGGGCAGCCCCGGCCACGCGATATGCGCGTGTCACGGGATAAGCAGCGATGCGTCTCCGTATGAGAAGAAGCGGTAGCGTTCGGAGATCGCGTGGTCGTAGATCTCCATCACCCGCTCCCGCCCTATCAGCGCCGAGATTAACATCATCAGCGTCGATTTCGGAAGGTGGAAATTGGTCATCAGCGCGTCGGTCGCCCGGAAGCGGAAGCCGGGTCGGATGAAGATGTCGGTCTCGCCCCGCCAGGGAGCGAGGCCCGCATCGGTGGCCGCACTCTCGATCAGCCGGCAGGCGGTGGTGCCCACGGGGATAATCCGCCCGCCCGCGGCGCGGGTGGCGTTGATCTCGGCGGCGGCGGCCTCGGTCACCTCGCCCCACTCGGCGTGCATCTTGTGCTCGGCGACGTCGTCGACCTTCACTGGCAGGAAGGTGCCCGCGCCGACATGCAGCGTGACTTCGGTGAAATCCACCCCCATGGCGGCGATCCGCTCCAGCAGCGGCCGGTCGAAATGGAGGCTCGCCGTGGGGGCCGCGACGGCGCCCGAGTGGCGTGCAAAGACGGTCTGGTAGTCGGTGCGGTCCTGTTCGTCCGCGGCGCGCTTGGCGGCGATGTAGGGCGGCAGGGGCATCGCGCCGGCTGCATCGAGCGCGGCATCGAAATCATCGCCCTTCAGGGTGAAATCGAGCGTCAGTTGCCCCTCGGACCGGCCCAGAACCCGGGCCGAGAAGCCGGAGCCGAAATGAATTTCCTCGCCGTCGCGCACCTTCTTGGCGGGCTTGGCAAGCGCCTGCCAGCTACCGTCGCCGCGCGGGTCGAGCAGGGTGACCTCGATCCGCGCCTCGGTGACGCCTTCGGCCCCGTCCCGTCGGCGAATGCCGGAGAGCCGGGCCGGGATCACCTTGGTGTTGTTGAGCACCAGCCTATCGCCGGGGCGCAGGAACTCGGGCAGGTTCGAAACCCGGGCGTCCGTGATCGTGTCCGGGCCCGCCACGAGCAGGCGGGCGGAGGTGCGCGGGTTCGCCGGTCGGGTCGCCACCAGATCCTCGGGCAGCGTGAAATCGAAATCCGAGAGCCGCATGATCAGCCCCCGTTCCGCGGGGTCGGCGGCGGCGCGCGAAAGATCTCGCGGAACATCCCCGGCGTCAGAGCGGAGAGCGGGTTGACCTCGACCGAGGGGTTCGAGGCCGGGCCGCGCATCCGGTAAGTCACGCCGAACAGACCCTCGCCGCGCCGCGTGAAGATCGAGCCAATCGAGTTCACCATGTAGACGGGCGAGAAGACGCCCTGCATGTCGAGTATGCCGCCAGCCAAGTCGTAGACCCCTTCCATGGTGATGCCGAGCGAGGGCCCGACGCCGGAGGAGCGTGTGACCTGCACGTAGCTGGGCGTCAAGCGGAAGGCGGCCTCGACATCGCTGAAGACGATGCCAGAGCCATTGATCTCGTCGATCAGCCCGACAAGCGATATCGAGTTGGCCAGGGCGGCAAGGCCTGAGGCGCTGCGCACCCGCACGTCACTGACCGTGAGTTGCCCCGCATATTCGCCGGCTTTGTCGGTGGGGTCGAGCGTCAGCTCCATGCTGCCGCCCTCCGCCTGCCGGAAAAAGCCCCCGGCCTTGAAGACTGCGCCCGCATTGTCCGATGTCACCCGCACCGCTGTCACGCCGCCTTTGCCCGGACGGATCGTGCCCTTGACCGGAGCCGCACCGTTAACGTTGCCAGAGAAACTGCCGGTGAACCCGCCCGCGACGGAGATGTCGCCACGAAACGGCACCAGGGACAACGTGTCGGTGATCCGCAACCGATCGAGCGAAAGAGAAATCGGGGTGCGCCCACCGCCGCTACCGCCGCCGCCGCCACCGCCGCCAGCGGCGCGGGCACGGCGCAGATCGATCTGCCCGCTCGAAACCGTGATCGACGGGGGTTGCCCCGAACCGCGGCCCACCAGCGTCACCGGCGCATCAAGCCACCCCCCAAGCGACACCCGCTCGAACCGGGCCCGGTCGAGCCCTCCGCCCTCTGACAGGCTGACGCTGCCCTGCGCGGAGAGGCCCGCGGCCTCCAGCGTCAGCGCATCGACAGACGGGCTCGCCCCCAGCTTGCCCGAGACCGAGAGAGAGCCAGCGCTGGATGCCGGCAGCGACCAGCCGAGCGGCCGAAGCGCTAGCCCGACGCCTTCCAGCGATGAGGTAAGCGAATACTCTGGCGGTACGCCCGCTGGCAGTTCCACCGTGAAAAGCGCCGGTCCCGCTCCGGTAACGCTGCCCTCCGGCAGACCGATGCCGAACGCTCGCACGAACTCCTCGCCGATCTGGATCGTACCGCCCACGTTGACCGGACGGCTCCCCGCTTCTGTCCCGAGCGGCAGATCAAATATCCCATCGAACGGCACGCCATCGAGCCTCGCCGGACCCGAAAGCGCCAGCCCGACGGGCCGCGCCACGAGGGACAACCGATCCGAAGTGAGGCGCCGGCCGGGAACAGCAAGCTCCGACGAAACCGCCGTCAGATCGCCGGCGATGTCGAACTCCACGTCAGGCCCGCGAATGCCGCGCTTCATGGGAAAGGCGATCGTGCCGTCGAGGGCCGCCCGGCCCTCGGCAAGTGCCACCGGCTGACCGGCCTTCTCAAGGAAGCGAAACGGCTCCTGGTCCAGCAACGAAAGAGCGGCGGTAACCGAGGATGTCGAATGCCACTCGATCTCGGCGATCCGCGGGTTCGTCGTCATGTCCATGACCTTGAAGACCGAGCCCGCGAGGTCCAGCGGCCCGCCCTGCGGCGGCACGACCTGGCCGGCGTCCAGCGAGAGCGCGAACTGCCCGCGCCCGGTGGAGGCATATCCCGAGGCCTTGGTGATCGTCGGCAAGCTCTGCAGCGCGCGCACCTCGGCATCGCGGAACTCGAAGGTCACCGCAAGGTCGGGGCGCGCGCCCTGGTCGAGCCGCAGCCCGGCGCTGGCGTTCTCCACCACCCCGCCGATCAGGTTGCGGTCGATCCAGTCGCGGGTGCGCGGCGCCATCGCAAAGGGCCAGAGTGCCATGAGCGAGCCGGCCTCGATCTGGTCCACCCCGAGGTCGAGCGCCACGTGCCAGCCGCCGCCATCCGCAGTGACCCGCCCCGATCCCTCCAACCGGCTCAGACCCGCGGCCTCGCCGGCCGCGGGATCGGAGGTGGTCAGCACGATCTGGCCAAGCTTCGCCTCGAACGGATCGAGCGAGACCTTCAGATCCACCGCCCCGCCATCGAAATGCGCCGGGCGCGGCAGGAACCCCGGCGGGTCGAGCCGCACGTCGGTAAACTGGAACTGCCCGACCAGCGCCTCCGGCCAGCCCGTCTCCATGCCGTCGAGATAGGCATGACCGGTGGCGGTGAAGCTGCCATCGGGCGCGCTCACGGCGAGTTCCTGGAAGGTGAGCTTCTCCTCCCGCGGCCGGTAGCCGAAATAGGCCCGCGCCCCGTCGAACGGGATCGGCTGCGCCGCCGCCTCGGGCTGGAACACGCCGCTGCCGATTTCCAGTGTCCCGTTCAGCGGCTCCATCCGGCCGTCCTCGTCGAGCCCGGTGATCAGCGCGCCGGAGACCTCCGCATCGAGCGGTTTCAACCAGGACAGCGCCGGCGCCTGCGCCGCGATGTCCCGCGCCGGCACGTTCTTGACCAGTGCCGAGAATTGCGCGCCCGCCCCCGCCTCGCCAATGCTCAGCCGCAGAGCGACCGTGGCATCCGTCTCCGCGCCGCCGTCGCCATCCTTCGGCATGTCGAAATCCACGGCGACCGACAGCGCGCCGCTGTCCTGCTCGACCAGCAGGTTGCCGTCGCGCACACGCCAGACCTCGCCTGCACGCTCGTCGCTGAACTCCAGGTCGAGCCCGCGCAGATCGATCCGCTTGATCGGGGCGATCCCCGGCAGCGTCAACGTCCTGCGAACCAAGCCGAGCGCCTCCTCCACCGAGCCGAGCCGAGCCATCCCCATGCCCCCCCCGAAACCTAGGTCGAGCGAGCCGTCTTCCTTTCGACGCAGCCGCACGGCCGCGCCCTCCAGGTTCAACGCCTTGGGTTGCACCCGCCGCTCGAACAGCGCGCTCTTGTCGAGCGAGACGCCAAGGCGCGGGATCTCGGCCAGATCCGCCCCGTTGGGCGCGGTGACCCGCACCGCTTCGAAAGCGATCTCCGGCAGGGCGCGGTGTTCCAGCCGCAGAGTGACCTCGCCGATCTCCACCTGCCCGCCTCCGAGGCCCTGGGACAGCACTTCGCCCGCACGTTCCGCGACCCAGTCCGGCGCCGGCAGATCGCGCCCTGCAAGCATCAGCCCGCCCAGCAGGATCGCGAGCGCCAGCACCAGCGCCAGGTCGAAGACAACGAAGAGCACCCAGAGCAGCATACGCCGCTTTCGCCGCGCCGGCTTTCGGGCGCGCGAAGCCTCGCCCGCCGGCTGCCCGTCGCCGGGCCCGGATGCGCCGCCGCCTGCCGCGATGCCGGTATCGTGCTGCTGTTTCACGCCTCTCCCTAGCGGGGTATTCTCCCCGGACCTTTATCTTCGCGGTTCGGGAGCTAGAAAGAAAGCATATGCCCTCCAACGAAGGATGACAGTCACATGATCGACACCGGCTCCCCCGCTCCCGACTTCACCCTGCCCCGCGACGGTGGCGGCGAGATCACCCTGTCGGCGCTCAGGCCGAAAGCGGTGGTGCTCTACTTCTACCCGAAGGACGACACCAGCGGCTGTACCAAGGAGGCCATCGCCTTCACCGAGGCGCTGCCCGAGTTCGAAGCCGCCGGCGCGGTCGTTCTGGGCGTCTCCAAGGACTCGGTGCAGAAGCACGAGAAGTTCCGCGACAAGCATGATCTCGGTGTCACACTGTTGTCCGATGCCGAGAGCGATGTCTGCGAGCGCTATGGCGTGTTCAAGGAAAAGAGCATGTATGGCAAGACCTACATGGGCATCGAGCGCACCACCGTGCTGATCGACGGCGAAGGCATCGTCCGTCAGGTCTGGCCCAAGGTAAAGGTGCCCGGCCATGCCGAGGCCGTGCTGGAGGCCGTCCGCGGGCTCTGAGCCGGCGTTGCATCTTCACCTGTCCCGAAATATGCCCGCCGGAGGCATGAATTCTCCGGCGCAGCAGCCGGCGCGGAGCGAGGGCGCGCAGATGTCTCAGACCGGGCCAACCCTGACAGATCTCGCCTGCGAGGTGCTCCGGACAGCCGATGGCCGTAAAAAGACCGCCCTCGCGCGCCGCCACGCCGCAACCTGGAAGGCGGCCCGCGCCGCCGGAACGCCGCTCTCCATCGGCACCGGGACGCCGCCGCACCAGCCTGCTCGCCCCGAACGGCCGGAACTGCTGGACCCGCGCGAAGTGCCGCGCCGCCGGCCGGGCTCTCCCCAGGGGCGGATCGCCATCCTTCACGCGGTGGCCCATATCGAGCTGAACGCGGTCGACCTGCACTGGGATATCATCGCTCGGTTCGGACATGTGCCGATGCCGCTGGGCTTCTACGACGACTGGGTTAAGTCCGCCGACGAGGAAGCAAAGCATTTCAACCTGATATGCGACTGTCTTGAAGCTCAGGGCAGCCACTACGGTGCCCTGCCTGCCCATGCCGGCATGTGGCGCGCTGCGGAGGACACCGCCGAGGACCTGCTGGGCCGGCTTGCCGTGGTTCCGATGGTGCTGGAGGCTCGCGGGCTCGACGTGACGCCGGGGATGATCGGCATCTTCCGCAAGGCCGCCGACGCGCAGACCATCGCCGCGCTCGAGGTGATCTATGCCGAGGAGGTGCACCACGTCGCCTACGGATCGAAATGGTTCCACTTTCTCTGCGGCCGGGAAAACCGCGACCCGGTGGAGGTCTTCCAGGACCTCGTGAACCGCTATTTCCACGGCCCGCTGAAGCCGCCCTTTAACGAGGAGAAGCGTTCCGAGGCTGGGATTCCGCCCGATTTCTACTGGCCGCTTGCAGACGGCGCGGGCGCCAACTGAGCACAGATACGCCGCATCTTGCCCGCGAAGCCCTCGATTCATCGGCGAAAACTTGCCGGTTTCACGGTGCAACTGCGTCCCAAACAATCGATCCGCCCATAAATCTTGCACCGAGACCGACCGCGCCGTAAGCCCGATGCGAACCGGCGGCCGCGGGGATCGGCACGACGTCGGATCGCTTAAATGATCCTGAGAACGGGGACGGGCATTGCGCACGCGACTGAACGACCGCATTCACAACTTCTTCGAACGATGGTTTCCGGAACAGCGCCTGTTCCTGCGCTCCGACGACAAAACCCGCTTCATCCGGCTGCGGCCCGGGACCCAGGCGCTCGCACTCTTCGGCTCGGCCGCGACGATAGGCTGGGCGATCATCGCATCCTCCGTGCTGCTGATGGACTCGATCGGGGCCGGCAATATCCGAGAGCAGGCAGGTCGTGACCGCGCGCTCTATGAAGAGCGGCTGAACGAGCTGTCTTTGGCGCGAGAAGCCGCCGAGGCTCAGGCGCTCGCCGCCCACGAGCGGTTCAACGCCGCGCTCGAGCAGGTTTCGGCGATGCAGTCGCAGCTTTTGACCTCCGAGAGCCGCCGCCACGAGTTGGAGACCGGAATCGGCGTCGTGCAGACCGCGCTGCGCCGCACGATCAACGAGCGTGATCAGGCCCGCGAGGAGAAGGAAGCGGTGGTCGCGGTGCTCGAAGGGCGCGCGGAGAGCGAAAGCGAAAAGGCCTCCCTCGCCGAGGTTGACGCCACGCTGGACTTCCTGAACGCCGCGCTGGAGCGGACCGCCACCGAGCGCGACAGCATGGCCGAGGAAGCCGCCGCCGCGCTGGAAGAGGCCGAGGCCGCCGCCTACGAGCGCGACCTGATCCTCGACCGCAACGAGAAGATCTTCACGCAGCTGGAAGAGGCGCTGACCGTATCCGTGGAGCCGCTGGAGAAGATGTTCAAGAGCGCAGGCCTGCCACCCGAGCGCCTGCTGGACGCGGTGCGCCGCGGCTATTCCGGCCAGGGCGGCCCGCTGACGCCGATCTCCTTCTCCACCAAGGGCATGGAACCCTCTGCCGATGAGGCGCGCGCCAATACGTTGCTCAAGGGGCTCGACCGGATGAACCTCTACCGGATCGCCGCCGAAAAGGCGCCGTTCGGCATGCCGCTCAAGGATTCCTTCCGTTTCACCAGCGGCTTCGGCCCCCGCTGGGGACGGATGCATAACGGCACCGACTTCGCCGGCAGCCACGGCACGCCGATCTATGCAACCGCAGACGGCGTCGTGGTGCAGGCGGGCTGGCATTCCGGCTTCGGACGCATGGTCAAGGTGCGCCACGAATTCGGCATCGAAACCTGGTACGCCCACATGTCGCGCCTGCACGTCAAAGAGGGTCAAAGGGTCTCGAAAGGACAGAGGATCGGTGATATGGGCAATACCGGACGGTCGACCGGCACCCACCTGCACTACGAGGTGCATGTGAACGGAAAGCCCGTGAACCCTATGAACTTTATCAAGGCAGCCAAAGATGTTTTCTAAGAGCCGAATCAACGAGCCTGGCCCGGCGAAGGACACCGATGCGTCCAAGGCGCCCGACATCGCCAAGAAGTCGAGCGGTCTGCCCCCGATGGACACCCAGCCCGCCGCGCCCAAGGCAAAGCCGCCGGCATCGGTTCTGTCGTCGGACCTGACGATCACCGGCAACCTGAAGACCACCGGCGACATCCAGGTCGAAGGCACCGTGGAGGGCGACATCCGCGCCCACCTGCTGACCATCGGCGAGAACGCCACGATCCGCGGAGAATGCGTCGCCGACGACGTCGTGATCAACGGGCGGATCGTTGGCCGCGTGCGCGGCCTCAAGGTTCGCCTGACCTCCACCGCGAAGGTCGAGGGCGACATCATCCACAAGACCATTGCCATCGAAAGCGGTGCGCATTTCGAAGGCTCCGTGCAGCGGCAGGACGATCCGCTGAGCACCGGCGGCCAGCAGCGCGCGGCCGCGAAGGCCCAGGTGACGACCGAAGGCTGAGGCCTTATCGAGGCGAAGAACCCGAACGGGCGGCGGCACGAGGCCCCGCCCGTTTTTTCATTTCCGCAGGCGCCTTACGCGGTGCGCTTGTCCTCCTCGCCGGGATGGATCAGCGCGCGGCGATAGAGATGCCAGGTCGCGTGCCCCAACACCGGCAGCGCCACAAGCAGCCCGAGAAAGGCCGGGATCATCGCCAGCACGATGTAGATGGCGATCACCATGGCCCAGAGCAGCATCACGCCGGCATTCTCCCGGACCGCCTCAAAGCTCAGCAGCATTGCCGTCATGAAGTCGATCTCCTTGTCGACCAGAAGCGGCAGCGAGAAGACGGTGAGGCCAAACAGGATGAAGCCCAGCACCGCGCCCACGGCGAGTTCCACGCCGATCATCGTCAGCCCGTTCGTGGTCAGGAAGACCTCGTAGGAGGAGGTCACGTTGGTCATCACCGAGAGCCCCATGAAAAGCGCAAAGATCATATGGGCGAGGAAACTGTAGAACAGGAAGTAGATCACGATGATCGCGCCCACCCAGGGGATTTGCCTGTCCTTCTCGTTCCAGATCACGCCAAAGATCTGGTACAGGTCGAGCGGCCGGCCCTCCTCGATCCGACGGCTGGTCTCGTAGAGCCCGACAGCGGCAAAAGGGGCGATGAGCGGGAAGCCGAGAGCCAGGATGACGGTCTGCGTGACGAACCCGCCCGAGACGAAGGCGAGGAACAGCCCGCCCAGCACATAGACTCCGGAGAACACGAGACCGAAGAAAGGGGCCTTGCGGAAATCCTTCCAGCCCATGTCGAGCGCATATACGAGATCGCTCCGGTCCAGGATGGCGATATCCGGGCGTGGCGATGCCTCTGGCACCACGGTATCTGTCATGCATTGTCCTCCCCTGCCTGCCGGCCATGGGAGAATGACCGCCCGGGGCGGCGCAAATCAAGTGCCTTGCGGATTACGACGGAGCGCAGAGGGGGCCTGTCTTAGCCGCGCGTTACGGCCGTCGCCGGAAGGCCGGCGCGTCAGTCCTCCGCCCGGGCCTCGCTGCGGCTCTTCCCGGCCACGTCCATTGCGAGCGTCGCGCCCATGAAGGCGTCCAGGTCGCCGTCGAGCACGCCCTGCGTGTCGGAGGTCTCGTGGTTGGTCCGCAGGTCCTTGACCATCTGGTAGGGCTGCAGGACGTAGGAGCGGATCTGGTTGCCCCAGCCGGCCGAGCCCTTGGCGGCGTGGGCCTCGTTGATCGCCTCGTTCCGCCGATCCAGTTCCATCTGGTAGAGCCGCGATTTCAGCGCCTTCATGGCGATGTCGCGGTTCTGGTGCTGCGACTTCTCAGACGAGGTCACGACAATGCCGGTGGGCGCGTGGGTGATCCGGACGGCGGAGTCGGTGGTGTTCACGTGCTGACCGCCCGCACCCGAGGAGCGATAGGTGTCGATCCGGATGTCGGCCGGGTTCACCTCGATCTCGATATTGTCGTCGACAACCGGGTAGACCCAGACGGAGGCGAAAGAAGTCTCGCGGGTGCCCTTGCCGAAGGGCGAGATCCGCACCAGCCGGTGCACGCCGCTCTCGGACTTGAGCCAGCCATAAGCGTTGGGTCCGGAGATCTTGTAAGCGACGGACTTGATGCCGGCCTCGGCGCCCGCTTCCTCGGATTGCAGCTCCACCTTGTAGCCGCGCTTCTCGGCCCAGCGGACGTACATCCGCTGCAGCATCGCCGCCCAGTCGCAGGCCTCGGTGCCACCGGCGCCGGCGTTGATCTCGAGGAAGGTGTCGTTGCCGTCAGCCTCGCCGTCGAGCAGGGCTTCGAGCTCCTTCTCGGCGGCTTTCTCGGCCAGCGCCTTCAGCGCGGTCTCGGCCTCGGTAACGACCTCCTCGTCCTCTTCCATCTCGCCGAGCTCGATCAGCTCGATATTGTCGTTCAACTCCTGCTCGAGGCCCCGATAGCTGGCCATCGAGTCCACCAGCATCTGGCGCTCGCGCATCAGCTTCTGCGCCGCGGCCGGATCGTCCCAGAGGGTCGGGTCCTCGACGCGCGCGTTGAACTCTTCCAGACGGTGGTCGGCTGTCTCGAGGTCCATCCTCTGGCCGAGCAGCGTCAGCGACTTGCGGATGGCATCAACGGTATTCTGGGTCTCGGCGCGCATTGGGGGTCCTGTAGCGAAACTGGGCACGCAGACAGCAGTGCCGCGCGGCCCCTTGATATAATCCGGCATCCGACGTGCCGCAAGCCGAAGCCCCCGGCCCGCCCGAACGCGCGGGTGTCAGTAGAGCCCGCCCGAGCTGAGCGAGCCGAAGCTCGCCTTGGGCGCGATCCGGACGGTGCGGCCGGTCGAGGTGGTGACGGTGGTACTCTCGGTGGCGTCATCCTCGCCGCGCGAGAACATCGGCACGTTGGCCCCCATGACGAAGCCGCCGTCCACCAGCGCGCCGATGCCGAAGATCGGATCCTCACCGATACGGAAGTACTCCGCCACGACGTGATCGCCCGTTGCGTCATCCGACAGCCGGGCGCCGGTGAACCGGTCGATCTTGACGAAGAACCCGCCCTCCGGAACCTCGAACGGGCCCCCGCCGTATTTGGCGACCGCTTCGCGCATGAACCGGGTGAAGACGGGGCCGCACATGCCGCCACCGGAGGCGCCGCTGCCCAGCGGGCGGGGCTGGTCATAGCCGATGTAGCAGCCGGCGGCGATGTTGGAGGTGAAGCCGACGAACCAAACATCCTTGGCGTCGTTGGTCGTCCCGGTCTTGCCGGCCACTGGCACGCCGAGGTTGGCCGCGCCCACGGTTCCTGCCGCGGTACCGCGCTCCACCACACCCTGCATCATCGAGGTCAGCTGGTAGGCGGTAATCGCGTCGATCGCCCGCTTGCGGTCCGAGATGATCCGCGGCGCGAAGCCGGGCTCGAGCGAGGCCAGTTCGCAATCCGGGCAAACACGCTGATCCTGCTTGTAGACGGTCGCGCCCCAACGGTCCTGCACCCGGTCAACCAGCGTCGGCTCCACGCGTTCCCCCCCGTTGGCGAACATCGAATAGGCCGCGACCATCTTGTAGAGCGTGGTCTCCTGGCTGCCGAGCGCGTTGGCGAGGTAGCGACCGAGGTGATCGTAGACCCCGAAATCCTCGGCGTAGCGGGCGACGGTATCCATGCCGACCTCCTGCGCGAGGCGGATGGTCATCAGGTTCCGGCTGCGCTCGATGCCGGTGCGCAGCGGGGTCGGGCCGTAGAACTTGTTCGACGCGTTCTTCGGCCGCCAGACACCCTCGGGCGTGTCGATCTCGATCGGCGCATCGACCACGATGGTTGCGGGCGTGTAGCCGGAATCGAGCGCCGCGGCATAGACGAAGGGCTTGAACGCCGAGCCAGGCTGGCGGGTCGCCTGCGTCGCGCGGTTGAAGACCGAGGCCTGGTAGGAGAAGCCGCCCTGCATCGCCAGCACGCGGCCTGTGTGCACGTCCATGGCGACGAAGGCGCCCTGCACCCGCGGCACCTGGCGGAGGGACCAGCGCAGGAACTCGCCGTCCTGGGTCATCCGGCGCACGTGGACCACGTCCCCGCGCTCGAAATTGGCGGCGAAGTCACCCTTGATCCAGGCGATGTCCTCGCGCGGAACCTGGATCGTGCCTTCGACACCTTCCGCGCCGAGCGTCATCGACTGGTCGGCGATCTCGAGCACCACGGCCGGATACCAGGTGCCATCGAGCTCGATGTCGCGCGCGATGGTCACTTCGGCAAGCGCCGCGCGCCAGCTTTCCTCGCTCTCCAGCGCCTCGGCCGGGATCTTCCGGCGGCTCTTGTTCCAGATTCCGCGGCTGCGGTCATAATCTTCCAGCGCCTTGCGCAGGGATTGCGCCGCCTCGACCTGAAGGTCCGGGTCGACCGTTGCGCGGATCGTCAGACCGCCGCCGAAGAACTCGTCGCGGCCGAACTCGCTCGACAGCTGGCGGCGGATCTCGTCGGTGAAGTAGTCGCGCGGCGGCAGGCTGCGGCGGAACGAGGGGAAGTCGCCGTTCTGCACGCTGCGGAGCGGTTTCGCCACTTCGGCCTCGTAGGTCACGCGGTCGAGATAGCCGTTCTCGAACATCTCGCGCAGCACGAAGTCGCGCCGGATCGTCGCCTCTTCCTTCTGGGTGACGGGATGGTAGTTCGACGGCGCCTTGGGCAACGCAGCGAGGTAGGCCGCCTCGTGCGGCTCCAGTTGGACGAGGGACTTGTTGAAATAGGTCTGTGCGGCGGCGGCGACGCCGTAGGAGTTCTGGCCGAGGAAGATCTCGTTGAGATAGAGTTCTAGGATCTTTTCCTTGTCGAGCGCCTGTTCCACGCGGGCGGCGAGCAGAATTTCCTTCATCTTGCGCTCGACGGAGCGGTCGGAGCTGAGCAGGAAGTTCTTCATCACCTGCTGGGTGATGGTCGAGGCGCCGCGCAGCCGGCCGCCCTGCGCCGCATCCAGCGCCGCCTTGGCGATACCGGCGGGGTCATAGCCCTTGTGCTCGTAGAAGTTCTTGTCTTCCGCCGAGATGAAGGCCTGCTTCACCAGCGGCGGGATGTCCTCGGCCGGGACGAAGAGGCGGCGTTCGGTGGCGAATTCGTCGATGATCTCGCCCTCGCCGGAATAAACCCGGCTGATCGTCTTGGGCGTGTAGCGCGCCAGTTCCTCGTGGTCGGGCAGATCGCGGGCGTACATCCAGATGACCCCACCGGCCAGCAGCGCCACGAAGAGCGCGCCGGTGACGACGAGCGTGAATATTCCGCCGAGAAGGCTGAAGAGGGCGCGGATCATGCAAAGGTCCTGTCTGTGCTTGGCGCGGTTATACGCAAGCTGCGGTTAGGGGTCAAAAGCAACCGGCCCGGTAATCGGCGACATGGCGCCTTCTTTGCGGTCACGTCTGCGTAAGAGCGGCCTGCACGGTAGGACGCGGCTGGCCCCGCGATCCTTGGAACCGGACTGGCGGACCGGGGGCGGCCGGCCTAGGGTGCGCCATGCCCCGCCCCTCTCCCGACGACATCTTGCCAACCTACGACCGCGTCGGCCCCGACTGGGCCGCCGAACGCTCGCAGGCGCTCTACGAGGCGGGCTGGCTGCGGGAGTTTCTCGATGCGGCGCCGGGGCCGCGCGTGCTCGATCTCGGCTGCGGGTCTGGCCGGCCCATTGCCCTCTGGCTGGCGACCCACGGCGCGGAGGTGACCGGCGTGGACGGCGCGGCCAGCATGTGCCGCCTCTTCGCCCGGACCCTGCCCGACCGCCCGGTGCATCATTGCGACATGCGGACACTCGCCCTGGGCGAGCAATTCGACGCGATCCTGGCGTGGAACAGCTTCTTCCACCTGCCGCCGGAGGATCAGCGCGCCATGTTCCGAACCTTCGCCGCGCACGCGGCACCGGGCGCGGCGCTGATGTTCACCTCCGGTCCGGAGGCAGGCGTCCGATACGGCGCGGTTGCCGGGGCGCCGGTCTATCACGCCAGCCTTGATCCGCATGAGTTCCGCGCCGAGATGGCGGCGCAGGGCTTCGAGGTGCTGGCCTATGCGCCGGAGGACCCGGACTGTGCCGGGCATACCATCTGGCTGGCGAGGTTCGCGCCTACTGGCGCCTGAGCGCGGCGCGGGCGCGATCATCCTCAGCCCAGGCGGTCAGCCCCGCAACGATGGCTTCGACGGCGGACCTGCGCCAGGCAGGGTCCTGCAGCTTTTCCAGCTCGCCCGGGCTCGACATGAAGCCAAGCTCGATCAGGGCAGAGGGAATATCAGGCGATTTGAGCACCGAGAAACCGGCCTGTTCTCGCGGCCGCTTGTGCAGCCGCACGCCGGCATCCCGAAACCCGGTGACCAGCGCATCGGCCAGCGCCTCGGTGCGTGGCGAGGTCTCCGTCCGGGCGATCGACATCAGGACGCGGGCAACCTCGTCGTCCTGATCCGTGAGATCGACGCCGGCCAGCAGGTCTGCCCGGTCGTGCCCCTCGGCGAGCTTGGCGGAGGCGCGCGACGAGGCTTCCTCGGAAAGCGTATAGACCTGCGCACCGCGGGCGATCCCCTCGACCACGGCGTCGGCATGGAGCGACAGGAAGACCTCGCCGCCGGCCCGCCGGGCTACGTCGATCCGCGCCTCGAGCGAGACGAATTCATCGACATCGCGGGTCATCGCCACCTCGAAACCCTCGGCCCGCAGCAGGGCTTCGCGCAGATCGCGGGCGAAGGTCAGCACGAGTTCGGCCTCGTGGACGCCGTCGCGCACGGCGCCTGGGTCTATGCCGCCATGGCCGGGGTCGATGACCACAGTGAGCTTTTCGTCCTCACCAAGACGGCGGCGCGCCGGGCGGTTGCTCTCCGTTTCGCGTGGGAAGGCCTGGCTTCGGTCGCTGCCGGAGCGCGCGGCGAAGGTCGTGGGATCGGTCCGGCTCAGCCGCACCTCGATCCGCGCGCTGCCGTCGCCGGCGTCGGTCTCCATTCCGGCGCTGTCGACGGCATAATGCCCGGCCAGATCCAGCACCAGCCGCGACCAGCCTGCCTGCACCGTGCCGTGGCGCACGCTCTGCACCGCCTCGCTGAAGCCGAGATCGCCCGGGCGCAGCCGGTCGAAATCGACCTCCCGGAAGTCCAGCACCAGACGCGGCGGATCGGCCAGCGTCTGCACCCGGTAGGGCACCGGCTGGCTGATCGTCAGCACGAGGTCGAGCCCCTCGCTGCGATCGACGATCGCGGAGCGCTCGGGATCGAGCCGCGCCAGGGCGAACAGCCCCTGCGCCGAAACTGTACATGGAATCAAAAGCATTGCTGCCAGCAGCAACGCGAAGAACCTGATCATGAGCCTGCCCGGAATCGTTTGTTTGTTTGTTGGGCCGACCCTATCGCGTTTTGCCCTTGAATTGAAGCGTCGCGCGGGCCCCACAGGGCGGCCGGGGCGCTGCCCCGGACCCCGGGATATTTCGTGACAGAAGAAGGATATGGCGTGCGCCGGGAGCGGCGGGCGCGCCGGCCGCTAGCGCCGGCTCATGAAGTCGTGAAGCCGCTCCAGCCCCTCGGCGATGTCGGCGGTGGCGCGGGCATAGGAAAAGCGCAATGTGCCCTGCCCCCGGCGCGGGTCGAAATCGAGACCCGGTGTCACCGCGACGCCGGCCTGGTCGAGGATCTCGCGGCTGAAGGCGAGGCTGTCGGCGGTGAGGTCGGACACATCGGCATAGATGTAGAATGCGCCGTCCGGCGGGGCGATGCGGGTGAAGCCGGCCCTTGGCAGCCCGTCCAGCATCAGCCGGCGGTTCTCGGTGTAGACGGCGAGATTGGCCTGCAGTTCGGCATCGCAGTCCATCGCGGCGAGTGCGGCCACCTGGCTGGCATGGGGCGGGCAGATGAAGAGGTTCTGAGCAAGCCGTTCGTAGCGGCGCACCTCGGCCTCGGGCACCACCATCCAGCCGACGCGCCAGCCGGTCATCGAGAAATACTTGGAGAAGGAATTGATCACGCAGACGTCGTCGCTGATTTCGAGCGCGCTGATCGCCCGGCCCTCGTACTGAATGCCGTGGTAGATCTCGTCCGAGACGAAGGCCGCGCCGGTCTCCGCGGCGCGCGCGATCAGGCCGGCCAGCGCCTCGCGGGAGAGCATGGTGCCGGACGGGTTGGCGGGCGAGGCGACGATCAGGCCGGCAAGCCCGTCCGGCACATCTTCGGGCACCGGCTGCAGGCGGTGCTGCATGGCCGTCTGGATGCCGACCGGCTCCAGGCTCAGCGCTTTCAGGATCTGCCGGTAAGATGGATAGCCGGGCTCTCCCAGCCCCACCCTGTCGCCGGCCTCGAAGAGCGCGGTGAAGGCGAGCAGGAAGGCGCCGGAGGAACCGGGCGTCACGATCACCCGGTCGGGGTTCAGGTCGAGCCCGTACCAGTCGCGATAGAGCCGGGCGATGCGCTGGCGCAGCGCCGGAAGGCCGAGGGCGACAGTATAGCCGAGCGCCTCCGCCTCCATCGCCCGGGCTAGGGCCGCGCGGGCGCCGGCCGGTGCGGGCGTTCCGGGCTGACCGACTTCCATGTGAACGACCCGCCGCCCGGCCGCCTCGGCCTGCCGCGCCGCCTCCATGACATCCATCACGATGAAGGGATCGACCTCGCCACGCCTTGATGCCCGCATCGCTTTCTCCTTTACTCGACCCGTATTCTGCCCCGCGGGGCATATCTCAACCGGGGCGGGAGCATCAATGGCAGGGGGGATCGCGAAGAGGCTCGGCGCGCTGGCGGTGGCCGCGGCGTTGTCGCTGGCCGTGAGCCTGCCGGCCTCGGCACGCACGATCCTGCGCGATGCCGAACTCGAACGCTCGCTCCGGGAGTTGGCGCGCCCGATCATCGCCGCTGCCGGCCTCTCGCCCTCGCAGATCGACATCCTGGTGATGGAGGACAGCAGCCTGAATGCCTTCGTGCTGGATTCGGGAACGATCTTCATACACTCCGGCCTGCTGCTGAAGATGGAACGGCCGGAGATGCTGCAGGGGGTGATCGCCCACGAGGTCGCTCATATCGCCAATGGCCACCTCGCCCGCCGGCCGATCAACGCGCAGAACGCCCGCACCGCGGCGATGGCCGGCCTGGCGCTCTCCGCGCTGGTGGCAAGCCAGAGCCCGGCCGCGGCCGCCGGGCTGGCGATCGGCAGCCAGAGTTCGGCGCAACGGGTCTTTCTGAGCCACACGCGGGCGGAGGAGGCCTCCGCCGATCAATCGGCCCTTCGCTACATGGCGCGGGCCGGCGTGTCGCCGCAAGGCATGGTGGATGCGCTGGAGATATTCAACGGCCAGGAGGCGCTCTCCGCCGCGCGGCAGGATCCGTACGTGTTGAGCCACCCGCTGTCGCGAGATCGCTTGCGCGCAGCGCGGGGCCATGCCGCCGCGCAGGGCAAGGGGATCGAGGGCACCGATGCGGCCTCCGCCTACTGGTACGCCCGCGCCCATGCCAAACTGTCCGCCTACATGAGAAATCCGAGCTGGACGCTGCGGCGGATCGGCAAGGGCGACAGCTCCGACCCCGCGCTGATCGCGAGAGCCGTGGCCAACAACCAGGCGCGCCAGTTCCAGCCCGCGCTGGCCGCGGCCGACCAGCTCATCGCCAAGCGGCCCGACGATGCCTATGCCCACGAGCTGAAGGCCTGGATCCTGATGGAGGCGCGCCAGTTCGATGCCTCGGCCGCCGCCTATGCGCAAGCCGTGAACCTGGCGCCCAACGAGCCGCTGATCCTTGCGGAATACGGCAGCGCGCTTTTGGCTCAGGACACTGCCGCATCGAATGCGAAAGCCTTGGAGGTCCTCGAGCGGTCGCGCGCCCGAGACACGCTCAACCCGTCCGTCCTGCGCGACCTCGGTCTCGCCTATTCCCGGGCCGGCCAGCCTGGCATGGCCTCCGTCGTGACTGCGGAACGCTATGCGCTTGCCGGTCGGTTGCAGGATGCCGAAGTTCATGCCAAACGCGCCTCGGGGCTGCTGCCCCGCGGTTCCACCGGGTGGCGCCGTGCACAGGACATTGTGCTCGCGGCCGAGACCCAATCCAAAAGGAAAACCCGCCAATGAAAGCCCTTCCCCTCGCCGCCGCACTCGCGATCGGCCTTGCTGTTCCGGCCGCCGCGTCGGACCTCTCCGCCCTGACCGACGCCGAGCGGGACGCCTTCCGCGCCGAGGTCCGGGCCTATCTGCTGGAAAATCCCGAGGTGCTGATGGAAGCGATCGCTGTGCTGGAACAGCGCCAACAGGACCAGCAGGCGCAGGACGACGTGGATCTGGTGAAATCCAACGCAGCCGATCTCTTCGAGTCCGAGACCAGCTGGGTCGGCGGCAACCCGGACGGCGACGTGACCATCGTCGAGTTCACCGATTACCGGTGCAGCTACTGCCGCAAGGCCTTTCCGGAGGTTGAACAGCTGGTCTCCACCGACGGCAACATCCGCCTGATCCTCAAGGAATTCCCGATCCTGGGCGAGCAGTCGGTCCTGTCCACGCGGATGGCGCTGGCGACCCGAATTGCGCATGGCGACGAGGCCTACAAGGCGGCGCATGACGCGCTGATCGCCTTCCGTGGCGAGATCAACGACGTGACGATCCGTGCGATCGCCTCCGATCTGGGCCTTGAGGCCGATCCGATCATCGAGGCCATGGACAACCCTGAGATCGACGCCATCATCGCCGAGAACCACGCGCTGGCGCAGCGCATGCAGATCTCCGGCACGCCCACGTTCGTCGTCGGGGACCAGATGCTGCGCGGTTACCTTCCGCTTGAGAGCATGATGAACGTCGTGGAGCAGGTGCGCGAAGGCAGCTGAACCGCGCAACCCGTCATGCGAAACCGGTGCTTTGCCTGCGGTTGCCGTTTGGATAGGTTGTCCCCATAAGTCACGGCAAACCGTGGCGATCTACAGGATTGGGGACATGGCATCCGAAACCGCAGGTACCGCGACGGTACATTACCCGAGCTTCATAACGGAGCCCGGATCACCCGACGTGCTTTTCAACGTCGTGGTCATTTTCGTTTTGGTGCTCGTCTTCCTGATCGGCGCCTTCTACTTCCGGCTGCACGCCCTGCCCGAACAAATGGCGCATTCGAAGAGTCCGGCGCAGTACCAGCTCGTCGCAATCCTCGCGCTGATCGGCCTTTTCACCCACAACAACCTGTTCTGGATCGTAGCGCTGCTTCTGGCCGCGATCTCGGTTCCGGATTTCCTGACGCCGTTGCGGTCGATCGCGACGTCGTTGCAAAAGATGTCCGGCTCGGACCTGCCGGCACCGCCGGAAGACGCCCATGTAACCCGCGACACCCGCGCCGCAGCGACCGATTTCGTTGACCGCGACGCGTGGGAGGGCAAAGATGCTTGAGCTTCTCTTCTGCGGCATGTTCACGGTCCTGCCGGACTTTCTGTATCGCCGCTTCGTGCAGGGGCGGCGCATCGGCCACGAGATCACGCTGTTCTCGGTCTGGTACGAGCTGCGCTACGGCATCACCGCCTGCCTGATGCTTACTATCACGCTGATCACGATCGTCTTCTACTACCACCCCTCCACCACCGACGCGACGAGCTTCTTCCGGACGGTGACCGTGCTGCCGGAAGCCGGCGGACGCGTGAAGGAGGTCTTGGCCGAGAACGGCGCGCACGTGGACGCGGGCGACGTGCTGTTCAAACTCGACGACAGCTCGCAGCGGGCCGCCGTGGAAACCGCGAAACGGCGGGTCGAGGAGGTACAGGCCGCCTTCGTCGCTGCCCGGGCGGAGCTTGCGGCCGCCACCGGTCAAGTCACCCAGGCCGAGAACGCGGTGAAGCAGGCGCAGGAGGAGCTCGACCTGCGCGCCACGCTTCTGGCCGAGGGCAGCCCCGCGACCAGCACCCGCGAGGTCGAGCGATTGCAGAACACCGTTGCGGCCCGGCAAGGCACGCTGGACGCGACGATCGCGCAGCGGCAAGCGGTGGAAGCCAAGCTGAACGTCCAGCTGCCGGCCCAGCAAGCCAGCGCTGAAGCCTCGCTCGCCGAGGCCCAGACCCTGCTCGACAAGACCGTCATCTACGCGGCGATCAGCGGCGATCTCCAGCAGTTCGCCTTGCAGCCGGGGGATATCGTCAACCCGCTCCTGCGTCCGGCCGGCATCCTGGTCGCGTCCGACGTCGGCCATGGCGATTTCGAGGCCGGCTTCAAGCAGGTGAACGCCCAGCAGATCGAGGTCGGCATGATCGGCGAGATCACCTGCGCCTCCCTGCCCTACACAATCGTTCCGATGAAGGTGAACAGGGTACAGGGCTACGTTGCCTCCGGCCAGTTCCGCCCCAGCGACCAGCTTCTGGACATCCAAGACCGCGCCCGCCCCGGCACCGTTCTGGTGCGCATGGAGCCGCTCTTCGAAGGGGGCACGGAGCGCATCCTACCCGGCTCCAAGTGCATCGCGAACCTCTACACGAACAACCACGACATCCTGCACGGCGACGAAGACATCTCGACCGCGCGGTGGCTGTTCCTGCATGTCGTGGACACCGTGGGCCTGCTGCACGCGCTGATCCTGCGTATCCAGGCCTTGCTGTTGCCGGTCCAGACGCTCGTGCTGACAGGGCACTGAACGACACCGCAACAAACGAGAAACGCCCGGCATCTTCTGCCGGGCGTTATGTCTTGGGGCTTCGCGGCCCGGCCGTTATTCGGCGGCGTCGAGCGCGGCCTGAGCATCGAGTTCTGCGGCTTTCTGCTCAACCTGCTCGACGATGTGGTCGATCATCTGGTCGTTGCTCATCTTGTGGCTCTGCTTGCCTGCAAGATAGACCATGCCGCTGCCGGCACCGCCGCCGGTGAAGCCCACGTCGGTCATCAGCGCCTCGCCCGGGCCGTTCACCACGCAGCCGATGATCGACAGGCTCATCGGCGTCTTGATGTGCTCCAGCCGCTTTTCGAGGATCTCCACCGTCTTGATCACGTCGAAGCCCTGCCGCGCGCAGGACGGGCAGGAGATGATGTTGACGCCGCGGTGCCGCAGGCCGAGCGACTTTAGGATCTCGTAGCCGACGCGCACCTCCTCGACCGGATCGGCGGACAGGCTGACGCGGATCGTGTCGCCTATGCCCATCCAGAGCAGGTTGCCCAGCCCGATGGCGGATTTCACCGTGCCCGACATCAACCCGCCGGCCTCGGTGATGCCGAGGTGGATCGGGGCGTCGGTCTGCTCGGCCAGTTGCTGGTAGGCGGCTGCGGCCATGAAGACATCCGACGCCTTCACCGAGATCTTGAACTCGTGGAAATCGTGATCCTGCAGGATGCGGATGTGGTCCAGTCCGCTCTCGACCATGGCGTCCGGGCAGGGCTCGCCGTATTTCTCCAGCAGGTGCTTTTCGAGGCTGCCGGCATTCACGCCGATGCGGATTGAGCAGCCATGATCGCGCGCGGCCGAGATCACTTCCTTCACGCGGCTCGCGTCGCCGATGTTGCCCGGGTTGATCCGCAGGCAGGCCGCGCCGCTCTCGGCGGCCTCGATCGCGCGTTTGTAGTGGAAATGGATGTCGGCCACGATCGGCACCGGGCTCTCGGCGACGATCTCTTTCAGCGCCCGCGCGCTGGCCTCATCCGGCGTGGAAACGCGCACGATGTCCGCGCCCGCCTCGGCCGCCGCCTGCACCTGCGCGATGGTCGCCTTCACGTCGGTGGTGATCGTGTTGGTCATTGTCTGGACGGAGATCGGCGCATCGCCACCGACCTTGACCGACCCGACAGAGATCTGCCGGCTCTCGCGGCGGTAAATATTCCGCCAGGGGCGCACATGGTTGATCGACATGGAGGGCCTCCGATCCTGATGCTTGCGCCCTCTCTACCGGGACGCAATGGGCGGCGCAACGGCGTGCGCCCCGCCCCTCTCGAAGACGTGCGCCGCCTTATTGCTGGGCGGCGCCGGTATCGGCCGGATCGGCCTCGTTGGTCGGGAACAGCGCCGCCTGCGCCACCTCGACGGCCTTGCGGGCGTCTGCATCGGTGTCGGTATCCGCGAGCGCGAACTTCTCGGTCAGCGCAGCGGAGCTGAGCGCGATCTTGTCGACCACCGCCCCGTTGGCGCCGGCCGGGCCGTAGGTCTGGCCGTTCACGGCGAAATAGACCGCGCCCGCAGCACCGGTGCGCAGCGTCGGCGCAGCCTCGGTTTGCGGGACGACATAGGTATCGCCCGGGTTGAGGATCTTCTCCAGCAGGATCGACCCGTCGCCCGACCGCACGCGGACCCAAGCCGGCCGGACGGCCACGAGAACAACCTCGGGCACGTCTTCCGTGACCTTCGGAGTCATCGTGGCATCTTCCAGCGCTTCACCGACGGCGGAAGCGATCGCGGTGCCGGAAACGGAATAGGACTCGCCGCGATCTGGCATGGCATTGAGGAACTGCGGGTCAATCGGCAGGCCGGGCGCACGCTCGGTCGGGGTGACGGCGCTGGCCAATGCCCCTACGGTGCGCGGGTCGAGCGCGGCGATGGGACCGTCGCGGGCCACCATGACAGGCACGTCGAGCGCCTGCGGCCGGTAGAGCCGATCCAATGAATCCCGGGCGGAGGGCGCGGCGGCGGCGATCTCGGGCGCGGCATCTTCGTCCGGGCGGGTGACGCCGGCCAGCGGATCGACGGCGGCGATGGCAAGCGGGGCACGGTCGACCGGGGTGACCTGCACGCGCTGCACTTCCTGAAGGACGGACCAGCCGCCGTAGCCCACCGCCCCGATCAGGGCGAGCAGGACCAGCGTCGAGCCGATGGCGCGGGGTTCGATCTGCGCCAAGGGGCTGGCGGATTTGGGGGCAAAGGACACACGCGGGTCGGCAAAGGGATCATAGCCCTTGGCCTTTACCGTGGGCTGCTTGCGATAGACCGGCTTGGTGGAACTGGGCGGGGCGCCGAGCTTGTCCTTGGTCGAGGCGGAGACGAAATCCGCCTCGCGGCAGAAGGTTTCGAAGGCCCATTCCGGATCCAGGCCAAGATATCGGGAGTAGGATCGCACGTAGCCGGCGACAAAGCCGGGAGTCTCGAAAGCGGAAGCGTCCGCGTTTTCGATCGCCGCGATGAAAGATGCCTTGATTTTCAATTCGCGCTGCACATCGAGAAGCGACTTGCCCATGGTCGCCCGCTCGCCCCGCATCACGTCACCAAGACGGAGTTCGTAGTCGTCAAAGCCCTTTTGGAGAGCCTGTGCCTCTTCCGCCTTGGGCTGCTCCCGGCGCCCAATCATCTGCCCATCCTCGACTGCGTCAAATTTCTTGTCCCCTAGGGAGCAAATGATTCGACGTTTCACCTGCCCTTGGAATTAGGATAACACAGCCTTGTTAACAGCGCACTTGCAGAAACTTCAGGCGGACAATTCTGCGCGGTTCAATGCGCATTGCGACCACAGTCCGTCCATGGCGCGCACCAGTCCATCGAGCATCTCGGGCGTATGAACCGGCGACGGCGTGAAGCGCAGGCGCTCGGTTCCGCGCGGCACGGTGGGGAAGTTGATCGGCTGCACATAGATGCCGAAATCCTCCAGAAGCATGTCGGAGAGCTGCTTGCAGTGCACCGGATCGCCGACGATCACGGGCACGATATGCGATCCATGGTCAATGATCGGCAGGCCCATCGCCTTGAGCCGCGTCTTTAGGATGCGAGCGTGCAGTTGCTGCTTGTCCCGCAGCGCCTGGTCGGTCTTGAGGTGGCGAACGGAGGCCGCCGCACCCGCCGCGATCGCCGGGGGAAGCGAGGTCGTGAAGATGAAGCCCGGCGCGTAAGACCTTATGGCATCACACATCCTGGCGCTGGTAGCGATATAGCCACCCATCACGCCATAGGCCTTGGCGAGGGTGCCGTTGATGATGTCGACCCGGCCCATCAGCCCGTCGCGCTCGGCCACGCCGGCGCCCCGCGGGCCATACATGCCGACGGCATGAACCTCGTCGAGATAGGTCATCGCGTCGAATTCGTCGGCAAGGTCGCAGATTGCCTCGATCGGGCCGAAATCGCCATCCATCGAGTAGATCGACTCAAAGGCGATCAGCTTGGGCGCCGCCGGATCGTCGGCTTCCAGGAGCTCGCGAAGGTGGGCCACGTCGTTGTGGCGGAAGATGCGCTTGGCCCCGCCGTTGCGGCGAATCCCCTCGATCATCGAGGCGTGGTTGAGCTCGTCGGAATAGATGATCAGCCCCGGCAGCAGCTTGTGCAGCGTCGAAAGCGTCGCGTCGTTCGCTATATAGGCCGAGGTGAAGACAAGCGCGGTTTCCTTGCGGTGAAGGTCGGCGATCTCCGCCTCGAGGCGCTTGTGATAGACGGTCGTGCCCGAGATGTTGCGCGTGCCGCCGGAGCCCGCTCCGGTCGCGTCCAGCGCCTCGTGCATCGCGGCCAGCACAACCGGGTGCTGCCCCATTCCGAGGTAATCGTTGCCGCACCAGACGGTGATGTCCTTCTCGGACCCGTCCGGCTTGCGCCATACCGCACAGGGGAAGTTGCCCTTCTCGCGCTCGATGTCGATGAAGGTGCGGTAGCGACCTTCCTCGTGCAGCTTGTCGATGGCCTTCTCTGCGGCGGCGGCGTAGCGGGCTTTGTCAGTCACCTGGGTCAACCTCGGTTCTTGTTGGCGCGTTTCAACACAGTGCTTCACACTAAACGCCGGCGTTAACATTGACATGGCGCAAATTGACGCTCATCTGTCATTTATTGAATATGTTTTGTGCACTCATTTGTCGATTATGACAAGCCGGCAATCTGACGCCTTGCGTTCCGCGGCCGCCGCCTGACACCTCGACATGGCCCTGCCGCCATCGCCGCGATCGTATCCGAAGACCCCGGCCTTGTCCGAAATTGCCATCGCTTTCGGGGACGAAAGCTTGCGGTAGTCGCCATTGAAAGCCTTGGTGGCCTCGACGGAGAGCGTGAGCGGCTGAGCCTTGTAGCGCTTCGGCGTGATCGCCGCGACGATCACGCAGGGCTTGCCGGTCGTGCGGCGGGCATTGCAATTGTCCAGCGCGGCCTGCGTGGCGGCTTCGATGGAGTGGAAGTTCGCCATCGTCGACATGAGATTGGAACTGGTCGGCTCGCCGGGCGACACCGAGATCGCACCGTAATACGGGATCTGCGAGGCGACGGCCTTGAGCGCCTTGGCGACGGCAGCATCGACGAAGTCCAGGTTCTCGGCGACCTGTGCTTCCGCGCCCTTTTCGCTGAACAGCATCCCCTTGGCCGCGCGGCTGTCCACGGTCTGGGCGGTGGCGGCGGTGGCTGCAAGGGTTGCGGCAATGGCCAATTCGATGATCCGCATGTCGGGCGACTCCGTTTCTTCGGGGCGCAACCTATCCCGCCCGACCGCGGCTCGCCACCCCCCTCTGGACAGTCGGCTGCCCGGTGCTAGGGTCGCGCCAAAATTCCACAGGAGCTCCCCTAATGACAGACTCCCGCCTCGCCCCCGTGCTCGACCGCATCGATGCCGACCTGCAGGACGCGCTCGACCGGCTGATGACATTGCTGCGCATCCCGTCGATTTCGACCGACCCGTCCTACAAGGCGGATTGCGCCCAGGCGGCGGATTGGCTGGCGAAAGACCTTGCATCCTTGGGCATCGACGCCGCCACGCGGCCGACGCCAGGGCACCCGATGGTCGTGGGCCACGGTGGCGACGGCGCGGCCCATCTGCTCTTCTACGGCCATTACGACGTTCAGCCGGTCGATCCGCTGGACCTGTGGAAGACCCCGCCCTTCGAGCCCGAACTGCAGGACACCGAACACGGAAAGGTGATCCGCGGCCGGGGCGCCTCCGACGACAAGGGGCAGCTCATGACCTTCGTGGAGGCCTGCCGCGCCTGGAAGGCGGTGCATGGCAGCCTGCCCGCACGGGTGACCTTTTTCCTCGAAGGTGAAGAGGAATCCGGCTCGCCTTCGCTGATCCCGTTCATGCAGGAGCACGCCGAGGAACTCACGGCCGATCTTGCGCTGATCTGCGACACCGGCATGGTCGCGCCCGGCGTGCCTTCAATCGCTTCGCAACTGCGCGGCATGCTGAAGGACGAGTTCACCATTACCGGCCCGAGGATCGACCTGCATTCCGGCCATTACGGCGGCCCCGGGTTGAACCCGCTCAAGGAGATCGCCCGCATCGTGGCCTCCTTCCACGACGAGACCGGCCGGGTTGCGGTTGAGGGCTTCTACGAAGGCGTCCACGAGGTGCCGGAAGAACTGAAGCGCCAGTGGGAAAGCTGCGGCTTCGACGAGAAGACCTATCTCGACAGCGTCGGCTACAGCCAGCCGCACGGCGAAGAGGGCTACTCGACGCTTGAACAGCAATGGGCGCGGCCGACGCTGGAGGTGAACGGGCTCTGGGGCGGCTACATGGGCCCCGGCAGCAAGACGGTGATCCCCAGCAAGGCGCATTGCAAGATCACCTGCCGGCTCGTGGGCGACATGGACCCCGACAAGCTGCGCGAGAAGATCCGCGCCCATGTGGCCGAGCGGCTCTCGCCCGACGCCAAGGTGACCTGGGACAGCGATCTCGAAGGCTCGCCGGCGGCCGTGATGAACACCGCGCGCCCGGAATTCGAGGCCGCACGCGGCGCGCTCACCGACGAATGGGACCGCGAGGCGGTGTTTGTCGGCATGGGCGGCTCGATCCCGATCGCGGGGTATTTCAAGTCGATCCTCGGCATGGACGCGATGCTTATCGGCTTCGCCAATGATGACGACGCGATCCATTCGCCGAACGAGAAATACAACGTGGAGAGCTTCCACAAGGGCATCCGGAGTTGGGCCCGGGTGCTGGCGGCGCTCTCCGACAAGGGCTGATCCCGGCGAGAATGGCTTCGGGGCCGCCCGGCCCCGAACCAGAGCTTTCAAGAATTCGCCCAAAGGCCGTCGCAATCCCTTGCCATGATCCCGCCCGTCAGTCGCGCGGAAGAGGATCATGGCAAGCAGCAGATTCGACGAACGGCTTCAGAATCTCGCACAGGAGCGGACGGCTCCATCGGCGAAGCGCGCGCCCTCCGGGCCGATCCGTTCCTCCGGGAAGGAATCACCGCGCCCCCCTGCCCCCGATCCTGAAGTGTCCGATGGTTCCGCGAGCCGCCTCGGCCGCGCCGGCCCGCTCCTGCGGTTCACGCTCGGAGCGCTCTGGCTGTTCGCCACCATGCGCCTCGCAGCCGGAATGCAATCGATCCAGGACCACCTGAACGCCTCCCCGACCCTGCGCCCACACGAGGATCTCGTGATGGTGGCGGTGGTGCTCCTGATCGGCGCCTCGATGATCGGCTTTGCCTGGCGGATCAAGCGCACCGCCTTCCGGGCCTATCGCCGCGATGCGGGCTGGGCGCTTTCACTCGGCGCGGTGACGGGATTCGTGCTGGGGGTCGGACCGCAGGAAGTGATCGCCATCGCCATGGCCGACGCCGGCTTCTGACCCGGTCACCCGCGGCGAACTGCCATGCGCAACAGCTTGGCCAGGAGCAGCAGCCACGGCGTGCCATGCAGCAGCAGGTCGAAGATGTCGATCGGGCGGGAAAGCTCTCCCTGCCCCAGCATCCGCAGCTTTTCGACGACATGCGGTTCCGGCGTGAAAGGCGCCAGCCCGAGCGTCAGCGCGATCACCAGCAGCATGAGAAAGGACACCCTGTCCAGAATCGCCATCGCCCAGCCTCCCCTGCTGCCAGCGTCTTGCAAAACGCGCACGACCAAGGGCGACGTGCAAGCGTCCACCGTTTCAGCAGTACCGAGGTTTCCGATGACAAGGAAGAAGTGGCGCGGTTGACGGGGCTCGAACCCGCGACCTCCGGCGTGACAGGCCGGCACTCTAACCAACTGAGCTACAACCGCGCATGGCCCAGAGGGCCGGGTCTTCTTACCGCCTGAACGACGGGTGCCCTTGAGCCTCGAGAGGCGGACCCGGGCCGGGTCTGGCAGCGATGGCGCGGTTGACGGGGCTCGAACCCGCGACCTCCGGCGTGACAGGCCGGCACTCTAACCAACTGAGCTACAACCGCCCACTGCCCGCTGCGCAATACATCGCATCGCGCGGCGTGAGCGGCGTTCTAGGCTGCGCTGCGGGCGGCGTCAAGCAGCCATTTGCGGGGTTTTCTTCCCTCTGGCATTTCTCTTCCCCTGGCGGCGAGCGACCCGCAATGCGGCGCCTCACCGCTCCGGCAGCGGGATGAACTGCTCCGCATCATCTGGCGGCAGATGGAACCGCCCGTGTTCCCAGTCGCCCATGCGCCAGGCTTCCTTGGCCTCCTCGATCCGCTCTTTCGAGGAAGCCACGAAGTTCCACCAGATGTAGCGCGGCCCCTCGTGCGTTCGCCCCCGAGCAGCATCAGCCGTGCGCCCTGTGCCCCCGCCTTGATCGACACCCGGTCGCAGGGACGAAAGACCATCATTCGTTCTGCTTCGAAGACCTGCCCGGCAATGTCGACGCTGCCCTGAATCACGTATGCGCCCCGGTCCTCGTGATCCTTCGGCAGCGGGATCGCCGCCCCGGCCTCAAGCACCGCATCAGCATAGAACATCTCCGTCGCCGTCTTGCGCGGCGCCCGGTCTCCCCAGTCGGTGCCGAGTATCAGCCGCACCTGCTTGCCCTCCCCGTCGATTGCCGGAAGCTCTTCCTTTCCCGCGTGCTCGAAAGCCGCCGCATCGTCTTCGGCACCTTCGGGAAGCGCGATCCATGTCTGTGTGCCGAACATTTCGAAGGGCGCCTGGCGCATCTCGCCATCCGTTCGTTCGGAATGGGTGATGCTGTGGCCCGCCGTCATCATGTTGACCGCGCCGGGCTCGATCCACTGATCGACACCGAGGCTGTCGCGATGATGCATCCGCCCCTTGAAAAAAGTTTACGGTGGACAGCCCGATATGCGGATGCGGACGCACGTCGATCCCTTGTCCGGTCAGGAATTCCGCCGGCCCGACCTGATCGAAGAAGATGAAGGGGCCGACCATCTGCCGCTTTGGCGCCGGCAGCGCGCGCCGTACCTCGAAGCCGCCAATATCTCGCGCGCGCGGCACGATGACGGTTTCGACGGCATCACCGGTAGGAATGCCGGCGTCGAGCTCGGGGTTCCAGCTCCTGAGGCGTCTCCTGTTCAGCGTCTCAGCCAAGGTAAAGCGCGGCGACATTCGGACACAGCCCGCCGGCCGCGCAGTGCCTGTTCAACACCGCACGCCCGTGTGGCGTCCCGCACACTCAAAGAGGCAGCTACATTTCCAAAGCTGCGCGCGAGGACGCGGGAGCGCCAACACCGGCGCAGGGATCGAGCGCACGGCAATGGCCACGCTGCGAAGGCATTCATATTGTCTGGAGGATCAACAATTGGAGCGGGCGATGAGATTCGAACTCACGACCCTTACCTTGGCAAGGTAATGCTCTACCCCTGAGCTACGCCCGCGTCCTTTTGTTCTCCGGGCTTCTAGCGATGCCGCGGAGGGGGTGCAAGCGGAAATGCGATGCTGCGGCGCAAATCAGGATTGCCTCCGCCGGGCCGGCCCTGTGCGCCTTGTGCCGTGCGGCCCACAGAAGGCCGTCACCATGCGCGATGCCCTTGGATCGCGCTCCGACGGGCTGTAAGGAACGCGGGTCAGCGATCGGAGAGAACGCATGCGCAAGGCGAAAATCGAACGGGCCACCACCGAGACGAAGATCTCGGTCGAGGTCGATCTGGATGGCACCGGCAGCTACGACTGCCGCACCGGCGTCGGCTTTTTCGACCACATGCTGGAGCAGCTGGCCCGCCACTCGCTGATCGATATGACGATTCGCGCCGAAGGCGATCTGCACATCGACGACCACCACACCGTGGAAGACACCGGCATCGCGCTCGGGCAGGCGCTGACACAGGCGCTCGGCGACAAGCGCGGCATCCGCCGCTACGGCGCCTGCCTGCTGCCGATGGACGACACGCTGGTTCGGGCGGCGCTGGACCTGTCCGGGCGGCCCTACCTGGTTTGGAACATGGATTTCCCGACCCAGAAGATCGGCACCTTCGACACCGAGCTGGTGCGCGAGTTTTTCCAGGCGTTGTCGACCCACGGCGGGATCACGCTGCATGTCGACACCTTGCACGGGCTCAACAGCCACCACATCGCCGAGGCCGGCTTCAAGGCCGTTGCCCGCGCGCTGCGCGAGGCGGTCGAGCCCGACCCGCGCAAGGGCGATGCGATCCCGTCGACCAAGGGGACGCTCTGACATGTCCCTGACAGTCGTGGTCGACTACGAGAGCGGCAACCTGCACTCGGCGGAAAAGGCGTTTCAACGCATGGCAGCCGAGACCGGCGCCGGCGAGGTGATCATCAGCGGCCGGCCCGAGGACGTGGCCCGCGCCGACCGGATCGTGCTTCCCGGCGACGGCGCCTACCCGGCCTGCAAGGCGGCGCTGGAGGGACACTCCGGCCTTCAGGAAGCGATCGAGGAAGCCGTGCAGGTGCGGGGCCGTCCCTTCATGGGGATCTGCATCGGCATGCAGATGATGGCGAGCGTCGGCCGTGAATATCGCGACACGCCCGGCTTCGACTGGATCGCCGGCGAAGTCGTGCCGATCGTGCCCGACGATCCGGCGCTGAAGGTGCCGCACATGGGCTGGAACGACCTGATCGTGACCGGGAGCCACCCGGTGCTGGAAGGGATCGAGACCGGCGATCACGCCTATTTCGTCCACTCCTACCAGGTCGTCGTGCGCGACCCGGCCGAGCGGCTCGCCTATGCCGAGTACGGCGGCGAGGTCACCGCGATCATCGGTCGGGACACCATGATCGGCACCCAGTTCCACCCGGAGAAGAGCCAGCATGCCGGCCTCCGGATGATCGCCAACTTCCTGACCTGGGCACCTTGAGCCCAGCCGGTGCCGGCGCTGCTGAATGGGCGTGCCGGGACCAAACCGAACAATGGCTGCAATCGCAAAAATGGCCCAGATGTGGGGTCTTGTGGGTTTACTCAGTTGGAAACCCGTTTGAGGACTACGGCCGTAACACGCCCTCGCGTGCCTCAGTCGACCACGGCCGAGTCTCAATGACCTAGAACGCCCCGGCGGGACGAGGGCTGATCGAATCGTTCACAGATCGGGAACGATCGTCCAGTATCGGCGCGTTGCAAACTCAACTGTTAACGGAGGGGGGATTCAAATGTTCAAGTTCGTTCAAATCTCGTTCGCGACAATCGCTCTTGCAGCGTCGTCGACGGCCGTTGTTGGCCAGGAGATCTATGCTGAAGTTGCCGGATGGAATGTCCGCGTCAGCGAAGGGCTCAAGGGCTGCGCCATCGAAAGGACCGATGCCGACGGTTTCCAGACCCAGATTGGAATCGACGGCAACGAAGAGCTTGGCTACCTGGCGCTCTTCACGCTCGCTGACGCGGGCATCGACAGCCGCGACACGATCATCACCCATTTCGATCTCGACGGTGAGAAGTTCGAAGGCGGTTCGGTCAGAAAAGTCGATGGCGCCTACCAGGGCGGCTACGTCTACTTCAACAATCCGAAGTTCGCCTACGATCTTGCGAAGAAACAGACCTTGACCATCACGGCGGAGAGCGGCCGCGAAATCGTTGTCGACCTGACCGGCACGAACGACGCGATGAAGGTGCTCGAGGAGTGCCAGGCCTCCCAGATGTAATCGGGTCGCCAGGAGAAATGCTGGAAGGCGCGGCTTCTCGATGAAGGTCGCCTTCCGGATCGACGGAACCGCTCTGTTGCAGAAAGCCGGCAGGCCGTGGGCCGTTTCGCCCGCCCACGGCCTTGCCCCATAGATTACTGTGCCCTGGTCCAGGTCTGGCCGCGACAGATCGGACCGACGCAGCCCGAGACCTTGAGCGTGTCACCGGACAGGCTCATCTTGGAGCTGTAGGTCTTGTCGCGGTCCGGGGCCCAGATCTTGCCGCCGGAGTACTTGCCGCCGCCGTTCGCCGCCATGTCCCAGATCATCCGCTTGCCGACCTTGTCCGAGGCGATAGGCTTGCCGGAGCCGTCGAAGGCCTTGCCGAGGGTGCCGCAGATCTGTCCGCCGCAATCGGCGATGGTGACATGGGCGAAGTTGCCGTCGTCGCCGGGCTCCGTCTTCCAGGTTCCGAAGACCGGATCGGCGGTAGCGGCGCTCGCCAGCAGAATCAGCCCGGCGGCTGCCGTTGCAATGCGTTTCATGGTGTGTCCTCCCGTTGCTGGCGCCAGCCTGTCGCGCAAGCGGCCCGGCGATCAACAATGACGTCCCGTCGCTTTGCATCTCCCCGCGCGCCGTGGCAGAAGCCCACCCGAAACAACAGCCCGGACCACGACCATGATCCTCTATCCCGCCATCGACCTGAAGGACGGTAACTGCGTACGCCTGCTTAAGGGCGACATGGACAAGGCCACCGTCTTCGGCAGCGACCCAGCCGCACAGGCCCGTCAGTTCGAGGAGGCCGGCTGCGAGTGGCTGCACCTCGTCGACCTGAACGGCGCCTTTGCCGGCGAACCGGTGAACGCCGCGGCGGTGGAGGCGATTCTCGCCGCCGTCTCGGTGCCGGTCCAGCTCGGTGGCGGCATCCGCACGCTCGAGACCATCGAGATGTGGCTGAAGAAGGGGGTGAGCCGGGTGATCCTGGGCACGGTTGCGGTGGAGAACCCCGAGCTTGTACGCGAAGCTGCCCAGCTCTTCCCGGGCCGCGTGGCCGTGGGGCTCGATGCGCGAAACGGCAAGGTCGCGACGCGCGGCTGGGCCGAGGAGACCGACATGACCGTGACCGATCTCGCCGGTCGGCTGGAGGATGCCGGCATTGCCGCGATCATCTACACCGACATCGACCGCGACGGCGCCATGCAGGGGCCGAACGTCGAGGCCACGGCCGCCCTCGCCCGCGCCACGACGATCCCGGTGATCGCCTCCGGCGGGGTGTCTTCGCTGGCGGACCTGATCGCCCTGCGCGACGCGGTGGGCATTTCCGGCGCGATCTCGGGCCGGGCGCTCTATGACGGCGCCATCGACCTGCGGGAGGCGCTGGCCGCCCTCTAATTTCCGGCCGCTGCTGCCGTGAGCTTGGACAGGGCCCCGGCCATCATGCCGAGGTAAGGCGCGTCGTCAGCGATATCCATGTCGTCGAACATCTCCTCCGGCTCCTGGTAGGCAAGCCAGACATTGCCCTCGCCGTCCTCGTAGACCAGCACCCGCAGCGGCAGCACGAGGCCGGCCAGAGGGTCGTCCTGCATCGCGGGCGTTCCGAGCTTGGGGTTGCCGAAGACCAGCAGCTGCGCATCGGCAAGCTCCATATCGACCGAAGCCGCCCCGGCGGCGTGGTCGACCCGGGCAAAGACCGTGGCGCCGGCATTGCCGACAGCGGCCTCGAGAGCATCCATCGTGGCACCGACATCCGACGCGGACTGGACCCGAACGAAATCGTCGTCATCGGCCATGGCGGTCGTTGCCATCGTAACGGCAAGGGAGGTCGCAGCGAGCAGTTTCAAGGCGGATGTCCTCTCGTTTCCGGTGGGCGCTTTCCCATGCTCCAACACTCTGGCCTCTTGCACCGAATGACCATAAAAGATCGCGTGATCACCCGAGGACCGCATTTCCCATGCTCAAGACCCGCATCATCCCCTGCCTGGACGTCAAGGAAGGCCGTGTCGTCAAGGGCGTGAACTTCGTTGACCTGGTCGACGCCGGCGATCCGGTGGAAGCCGCCAAGGCCTATGACGCCGCCGGCGCCGACGAGCTGTGCTTCCTCGACATCAACGCCACCCACGAGAACCGCGGGACGATGTACGACCTCGCCACGCGGACGGCCGAGCAGTGCTTCATGCCGCTGACCATCGGCGGCGGGGTGCGCACGCCCGAAGACGTGCGGGCGCTGCTGCTTGCCGGGGCGGACAAGGTGAGTTTCAACTCCGCCGCCGTGGCCAACCCGGATGTGGTGGCGAAATCGGCGGAACGCTTCGGCAGCCAGTGCATCGTGGTGGCGATCGACGCCAAGACGGTGAGTCCCGGCAAGTGGGAGATCTTCACCCACGGCGGCCGCAAGCCCACGGGCATCGATGCGGTCGACTTTGCACGAACGGTGGTGGCCAAGGGAGCGGGCGAGATCCTGCTGACCTCTATGGACCGCGACGGAACGCGCGCCGGGTTCAACCTTCCGCTCACGCGGGCGATCTCGGATGCCGTCCACGTGCCCGTCATCGCCTCCGGCGGCGTCGGCACGCTCGACCACCTCGTCGAAGGCGTGACCGAGGGCGGGGCCAGCGCGGTGCTCGCCGCCTCGATCTTCCACTTCGGGGATTTCACCATCCGCGAGGCCAAGGAACATATGGCGGCAGCGGGCATTCCCGTGCGGCTGAACTGATCCGGCCAAGGACCGAGGCCCTACCCGGCCGCCGCGGCTTCTCTGGACAGAAGAAGGACATGACATGAGCGCCCTGTATCGACTGGCCGAGACGATCGAAGCCCGCAAGGGCGCGGACCCGGAAAGCTCCTGGACCGCCAAGCTCCTCGCCAAGGGGCCGGAGAAATGCGCCGAGAAATTCGGCGAGGAGGCCGTCGAAGCGATCATCGAGGCGGTCAAGGGCGACCGCGCGCGGCTGGTCAGCGAGGCGGCCGATTCGCTGTATCATCTGCTGGTCATGTGCGCGGCACGCGATGTCGGGCTCGCGGAGATCGAGGCGGAACTCGCCCGCCGCGAAGGCCGGTCGGGAATCGAGGAAAAGGCCGCCCGCTAGGCCACTTGGCTCCGGATCTGCGCGAGGCTCATGGAGCCGAAGAGACGGGGAAGCTCGACCTTCGGGCAGCGATCCTGAACCCCCGTGACGCCGCGTGCCTGCGCGAGCGCCGCGGCCTCGGGGTTGCGTACGCCGATCTGCATCCAGACGGTTTTGAGCCCGGGCAGACTTTCGAGCGCCTCGTCGACGACCGGCAGAACCTGTTCCGACCGGCGGAAGATGTCGACCATGTCCACCGGCGCGTCGATCTCGGAAAGCCGCGCAACCACCCTTTCGCCAAACAGCGTACCGCCGGCCTGACCGGCATTGACCGGAATCACCCGATAGCCCCGAGCGCGCAGGAACTCCGACACGTAGTGGCTCGGCCGCTCCGGGCGCGGCGATGCGCCGACGCAGGCGATGACGCGGGTGCGTCGAAAGATGTCACGCAGGATATCGTCGGACGGGATCACGGGATGTGCAGCCTTCCATCACAAGAAAAAGGCGCCCGGGTTCAATCGCCGGGCGCCAGTACGGAACGAGGGACAGTGCAGCAGGTTGCGTATGTTCCAGATCCGCAACCCGTACAATGAATGTAGTTACGCAAACGCCACATCCAAGGGCCTGAAAGCAGGCCATAACGCGTTTGTTACTAGGCATGCCTTCGGGACCATCGAGGCGGGAATACGGCGCTCAGTCGAACAAGTCTCCCAGTTCGTCGAAGGCATCCTCGAACAGATCCTTGAGCCAGGATTTGCGCTTCTTCTTCGACTTGGGCTTCCGTTTCGGCCGGTCGCGCAACTGACCTCGCGACGGGAGGGGTACTGGCGTCCGGGCTGCGGTTTCCGCGGGCAAGCTCTTCAATTGGCGCAGCGGGGCGCCGCAGGCCGAACAGACGAGTTCATGCCGGTCGCTGCCCAGCACGAGGGCAGCCCGGGTGCCGCAATAGCAGCATGTGGCGATCTTCGTTGTTCGGTGCATGCGTCAGCCCTGATCTTGCTTCCTCGTAGCATATAGGGCGACTGCGGCCGCATTGGAGACGTTCAGCGAGCCGAACGCGCCGGCGGCGGGAATACGAACGATCTGGTCGCAGGTCTTGCGGGTCCGGTCGCGCAATCCAGGCCCCTCGGCGCCCAGCACCAGCGCAAGCGGGCGATCGGCATGGGCCGCCGCTGCCTCCGCAAGGTCCCCCTCCCCGTCGCCGTCCAGACCGATCAGCACGTAGCCCATGTCCCGCAGCACTTCCATGCTGTCGGCCAGGTTCCGCACCCGCACATAGGCCTGACGCTCCAGCGCGCCCGACGCGGTCTTGGCAAGGGCACCGGTCTCCGGCGCGGAATGGTGATGGGGGGCGATCACGGCGCGGGCCCCGAACACCTCGGACGAACGCAGGATGGCCCCGACATTGTGCGGATCGGTCACGCGGTCGAGCAGCACGAGACGCGGCGCGCCCTGCCCGGGCTCGCAGAGATCCTCGAATTTGCCCCAGTCCAGCGGCTTTACCTCGAGCGCAGCGCCCTGGTGCACCGACCCCGGGTCGAGCGGTACGGGAAACTTCCGCGGATCGGCAATCTCGGGCTCCATGCCGCTTTCGGCGATCGCCTCGGCCAGCTTGTCGGCGGCGTTGCGCGTCACCACGAGCCGCAGCCGCACCCGCGCCGGGTTGCAAAGCGCGTCCCGAACCGCGTGCAGGCCGAAAAGCCAGAGCGTTTCCGCCGCGGCGGCCCTGCGGGCGCGTTCCTTGTCGATCACCCAGGAGGGTTTCTTCATCACAGCCATCCTTTTCCTCCCCCTGCCCCTGCCCCGCGACGGGAGAAATGGCAAGCCTCCCTGCAAGGATGGCCTCTTCTTGGCGAAAATACCCCCGCCGCAGGCATGAAATCATCTGCGAGCGCTGGACGACGCTCCTTCGAAGGTGGTTTGAGCCACGCTGGGTCGAAACGGCATCAGCTCTCGCTCGGCGCACCGGTTCTGGACCGGCAGGGACCGAAGAGCACGGCGAGGAGGAGGATCAGACCGGAGGTGGTGGCGATCATCCCGGCCGCGCTGACCGCATTCGTCCCTCCCAGCCACAAGGGGCCATAGCCGGCCAGCACGTAGCCCAGCACGGCCGAGATCACCGCGAAGACAACCGACCAGGCGATCTGCATCTCAAGCCGGTTCGTCATCAGCCGGGCAGCGGCCGGCGGACAGATGAACATCGCGATGACGATGATCGAGCCCACCGCATCGAAAGCCGCGACAGCCGCCACCGCCGAGACGACCACCAGCGCCATGCCAAGCGCGCCGGTGCGAATGCCGAGCCCCTGGGCGAAGCCTTCGTCGAAGGTGGAGATCTTCAGCGGTCGCCAGAACAGCCAAAGGAAGACGGAAACGCCGATCAGGGTGATGAATATCCGCCCCAACTCGGGGGGCAGGCCGGCGAGCGCCACGGGATCGAGCAGGGAGCCCCAGCCCATCGCATCGAGCCAGATCAGGGATTCGAGGTTGCCCATCAGCGCATGCTCAACGTCGAGGTGGACGGTCGATGTGTCGGACCGCTCCAGCAACAAAACCCCGCCCGCGAACATTGCCGTGAAGACCACGCCCATCGCGGCGCCGGTCTCGATCCGGCCAAGGCGGCGGATCGCCTCGATCAGCACCACGGCGAGGATGGAGGCGAGTGCCGCCCCGATCATCATCGGCCAGGCCGTCACCGTGCCGGTCACCAGGAAAGCCACGACGATCCCCGGCAGTACCACATGGCTGATCGCGTCCCCGATCAGCGCCTGCCTGCGCAGCACGAGGAAGTTGCCCGGAAGCGCGCAGGCGACGGCGGTGAACACCCCGATCAGGATCGGGGTCAGGCTCAGGGGGACGAATTCCGCGCCGCTCATGCCGGCACCTCCCTCGGGCCGCCGATCCTGTCGTCGATCTCGGCGATCTGGTCTGGGGTCAGCACGGTCTCGATGTCCCGCAGTCCGTCATGCAGGCTGGAGACCTCCTCGTAGTCGGGCGATCTGTGCACCACCTGCCAGCGGTGCTCATCGCGCAGGGCGCGGGCCGCACGGGCGCGGCCGGCCTCGGTCGGGATGCCGTCCGGGCGGGCCAGACCCTCGCGGGCGAGAAGCCGGATGGTCAGCGGCTCGTAGACCGGCTGTCCCTGTGCGAGCGCCAGCAGCCCCTGTCGGATGTGAACCCTGCGCTGGAACTGGCGGTGGCGGAGATAGGCAGCAAGCACGCCTCGCTCGGGCGCGAAGAACAGCGAGATCACGAAGAGCCCAAAGCAGACAAGGACGATGATCGGGCCTGTCGGCAGCGCCGGGGCCGAAGCCGAGATCGCCGCCCCGAGAAAGCCCGAAAGCCCGCCGATGACGCCCGCATAGGCCACCACGCGCTCGCTGCGCTCGGTCCAGAAACGCGCGGTGACCGGCGGAATGATCAGCAGCGCCACGATCAGGATCAGCCCCACGATCTTAAGGCCGACCACCGTCACCGCCAGAACGAGGCCCATGGTCATCAGGTCCACCCGGTCCGGATCGACACCGATGGAGCGCGCGTAATCCGCATCGAAGGCCACCATCGTCATCGGCCGGCGCAACAGCAGGACAAGCGCCAGCGTCAGCGCCCCGCCCGTCGCGATGATCACCGCATCCTGCATCAGCATCCCGGCCGTGGAGCCGAGCAGCAACCCGTCGAGCCCCGCCTGGCGTCCCGCCTGCATGTTCTGGATCACGGTCAGAAGGACGACGCCGAACCCGAAAAAGGCCGACAGAACGGCCCCGATCGCAGAATCCTCGGCCAGACGCGTGCGGCGCGTGATCGCCTGCACGCAGAGCAGGCCGATCCAGGCCGAAAGCGCCGAGCCGACCATCAGCCCCGCCAGGTTGCGCCCGTCGCCCCCAAGGGCAACCATCGCGATGAAGGCGATGCCCACGCCGGGCAGGGTCGCGTGGCTGATCGCATCGGCGACCAACGCCCGCTTGCGCAGGAACAGGAAGGTGCCGGTGACACCGGCGGAAATGCCCAGCAAGGCGGCCCCGACCGCGACGAGGGTCGCGTTGTAACCCAATTGCAGTGTCAGCGCCTCGAGGAACATCGGGATCAATGGGCCGCGAGTTCGAGGTCGTCGATCTGCGCCGTGGCAAGCCGGCCACCGTAAGCGGCCTGCAGGTTGGCCGCGGTGAAGGTGTCGGCCAGCGCCCCTTCCGCGACCTTCCGGACGTTGATCAGGAACACCCGGTCGAAGTAGTCGGTGACGGTCGCGAGGTCGTGATGCACGGCCACCACCGTCCTGCCCTGCCGATTGAGGGTTTTCAGGACGTCGATGATCGCCTTCTCGGTCGCTGCATCCACGCCGGCGAAGGGCTCGTCGAGCAGGTAGAGCTCCGCATCCTGCGCCAGCGCCCGGGCCAGGAACACCCGCTGCTGCTGGCCGCCGGAGAGCTGGCCGATCTGCCGTTCAGCGAAGGCGGCCATGCCGACGCGCTCGAGGCAGTCCAGCGCCCGGGCCCGATGCTGCGCATTGACCCGCCCGAGCAACCCAAGTTGCCGGTAAAGGCCCATCAGCACGACGTCGATGACGCGAGTCGGGAAATCCCAGTCCACGCTGGCGCGTTGCGGCACATAGGCGATCCGGTACCTCTGGCTCTTGAGAGGCTTGCCGTACACGGTGATCGCGCCGGCGAGCGGCCGGACCACCCCAAGCGATGCCTTCAGGAGGGTCGACTTGCCTGCGCCGTTCGGGCCGATGATCGCCGTCATCGAGCCATCGCGGAAGGTCGCGTCGACGGAGAAGACCGCCGGCTTCTCGCCGTAGGAGACGGTCAGGCCGCGGATCGCCAGCGGGCTTTCCGATACACTGTCGTCCGGCAGGGGCTGGCCGTGGTCGGTTGCGAGTTCCAGATGCGCCATGGCCTTGTCCTCAAATCCCGGCAGAGAGCTTGCCGTTCATGCCACGCCCCGGGGCCGTGCCTCCGAGCGCCGACGCGATGACGGTCACGTTGTGGTCGATCATGCCGATGTAGGTGCCCTCGTAGCTGCCCGGCTGGCCCATCGCGTCGGAAAAGAGCTCCCCGCCGATCCGAACCTCGTGCCCGCGCGCCGCCGCCCCTTCGATCAGGGCGCGGATGTTGCGGTCGGAGACCGAGCTTTCGACAAAGACCGCCGCGACCTCGCGTTCGACCAGCACATCCACAAGCTCTCCGATCCGGTTGAGCCCGGCCTCGGACTCGGTCGAAATCCCCTGGATGCCCAGAACCTCGAAACCGTAGGCGCGACCGAAATAGCTGAAGGCGTCATGTGCCGTCACCAGAACCCGGCTCTGCTCGGGCACCGTATCGAGCACGTCGCGCGCATAGGTTTCGAGCTGGGCGATCTCCGCCTCGAGAGCAGCCGCGTTGGCCTCCAGAGCCGCCTCCTGCCCCGGCAACACGCCGGCCAGCGCCTCGCGCACGACTGGGACGACCTGCGCCCAGATCTCCGGAACCATCCAGACATGGGGGTCGAACTTGTCGGCATAATCCGGGTGGCTGAGCAGCAGATCCCGCGGCAGCGCATCCGCAATGGCCAGCACATTGCCCCGCCGCTCCAGTTTGTGGAAGATCTCCTCCATCTGCGCTTCGAGATACAGTCCGTGCCAGAGGACCAGATCGGCTTTCGTCATTGCGACGATGTCGGTACGTGTCTGGCGGTAGGAATGCGGGTCCACCCCCGGCCCCATAAGCCCGCGCACGGAGACCGCCTCGCCACCGACGCGCATCGCCAGGTCGGCGATCATGCCTGTGGTCGCGACAACGTCGAGTGGTGCCGCGGCAAACCCCGCGCGGGGCATCAGCCCGCCGGCGAGTGCACTCGCCCCCATCGCTGCCAACAGCGTCCGCCTGTGCATGGCCACCTTCTCCGAAAAAAGTTGCAACGCGCGCCGCGCCGGATCACCGAGCGGCGACGTTGCAACATGTATATGAAACTCGTTCGCAAGAAGTCAACAAATTTGAGAACGATTATCAGATGCATAAATCAACATCCAAGCTCTCCGTCGCTCCGCCTCGCACTGTCCCCACATCATCGAAAATTTCCGGTTGACCCCGCCCAGCGGCAAAGCTATTCCCGCCCGGCGTCGGGCGACGTGCTGCAAGGTGCGGCAGCGGACTGTAACTCCGCCGGGGAGACCCATGCCTGGTTCGATTCCAGGGTCGCCCACCATCTTAATTCTCTTCCGTTAGTTGGCCCCACAAACTGTGAAGTTGGGACCCTAACAAAGATGGCAAGCCCTCTTCCCCTAACTCTGTTCAAGCGCGGCGAGACGTTTTCGTGCGGTACACTGTGCCTCAGGAACTCGTTGCAGGCGTGGGCCGAAAGAAAATCGTTCGGTGGCTGAAGACTAAGAACCTAACCGATGCTGTCTACAGCCGAGACTTGGTGCCGGACGATATCACAAAGACCGCCCTCAACGGCAACCCTATGCCGATGACGGCTCCCCCGTCTGGCGACAATAAACGACCGTGACGGAAGCAGCCCACCGTAGGCTGCAACTGGCTGACGGAATCCGCCCTTCTTCTCCTCGGAAGAATGATGCTTGCGTGTCTTGCGGCGATTGTCTTTGACAACCTGTTCAGCCGTCGGCTTCGTTGTTCCGGATTTCTTTCTCTTCTTCACTCCTTGGTGGTTCAGATGAGTCAGAAATCCTCCCTTAAGCAAATCCCTCAATCACGCCCATAAGCACTGATGCCGGATAGCACCCTCATCTTTGCCCGGCAGCTCGGCCTGAGGCCATGCTTCACGCCGGTGAAAAGATCGCAGTCGAACGTTATCTCGGAGGCATTCGTCAAGACGCTCAAGCGCGACTACGTTCACGTGAATCCACTGCCGGACGCCGAAACCGTCGTGCCCTTGCTGGCCAGCTGGATTGAGGACTGCAACGATAACCACCCGCACTCCGGCCTGAAATGGCGCTTGCCGCGCGAGTTCATCAAGGCCACAACCGAAACCGCTGAGGTGTCCGGTTAAAAGGGGGCCAGTCCAAAGACTCGCCCCCCCATTGACCCAGACCCTCGGCTCGATTTCAACCGCATTTGTCCCGATCCATTCGGCGACAGGCGTGACGATCCCGGCGCGGCCTTCACGGACCGCAATCCGCTGGCGGCGAAAGGCTTCGCCAAGCCCCTCCTACACGGAGACGCCGCTTCCCGTCAGATGTAGCTGTCCGCGAAGGGATAGGAGATCGACACCACCCCTTCAGTGAACGCGTCGAAGCTCGCCCGCAGGGTGTGGTGCGGCCAGAGGAGCCGCATCGTGCCCTCGCGCGGCCAGTAGGCGGCGGTGTAGAGCGTGCCGAAACCGGATCCGAAGGCCGTCGAATAGAGCGGCGGCTGAAGGAAATGGTGCAGGAAGCGTTCCTCGGTTTCCGGGTGCAGCGACAGCCGTTGCAGCAGGAACCGCTCGCGCTCCACCGTCGCCGTCAGGCGGGCATGGCTCGCCCATTCGACGCGCTCCTGGTGATTGGTGGCAACCGGCACATGGGCCACCATCGTGGGCCGGTCAGGGGCGAGATAGGCGGTCATGAACTGCCGGTCCGCATCGATCACGGTGACGTTGTAGCTCATGTGGCAAGGGACGCGCTGCAACACGTCGCAGGCTTCCTCCGCCGTCGTGCAGGTCTGGAGAATGTAGCGCAGGATGAGTGGGACCCCGAACCCCTCGCCGATCGCACGGCGCCCCCCAAAGGTCAGCGACACCGCGAGCCCGGCGTCGTTCATGCCATCCACCAGTCCGAACAGCCCGTCCGACGTGCCGATTACCCCGCGCCCCTGCCAACCCGTCTTGAGCAGAACTGCATCAAAAGCCCTGGGGTCGTAGTCGTAGTTGCGCACCAGGAGTGGCGTGTCGCCGGGCCAGATGGCTTGGCTGCAGCCCGAGAGGTAGCGGGGCGGACAGAAGAAACTGAGGAACCGCGCCTGCAGGTCACCGCCGCCGGCGGCCTCGCACAGATCGTCGTAGAGGTCGAGGATCTCCGGCATGCTGCGCCGGATGGCGGCACGGCTCTCGCTGTATGTCGGTCGCGTGGTGAGGCCCTCGCGGGCCCACCAGGTCTTGTAGGCTGGCCAAAACTCGGAAAACAGCGCCGCCCATTTCGGGCCCGGCAGTTCCTCATCGATGGCACGAAAATGAACCGTCATAGCTCCAGATGATCCCAATCCGGCATTGGCGCAAGCCGATAACGGTCTGTGAGCGAGGCGCACAACCGGGTGCGCCCCGCTGATCCCGCAACCTTGCGCCGCCTACATGATCTTGAATGCCGGGTCCTCGTAAGCCTGCGCCGAGGGCAGCGGCCGGGCGGAATAGGCGTTCTTGATCCCGTCGATCCAGCGCTTCGATTTCTCCGTCAGCTTGAACCCCTTGGTCATGGAGCGCCCGCGGGTGACCAGGATCCCGAGGTCCGCCCCCTCGTAGCGGTAATCTCCGACGTTGGAGATCCGCAGGAAGAAGGCCTCGTCCTCGCTCTCGACCGCGCGCCGGTGATAGTCGAACCGGTCGAACACCACCCGCCCGTCGGGCATCATCCGGTAGATGCCGGATTCCGGGGCGCGGGTTATGATGTCGACGCTGTCCTCGGTATGCTTGATGACCATCTGTGACCAGCTGTCAATCATGTCCGGGTCTGCCCAGCGGGCGTTCAACTCGTCCACGTCGAGGTCGAAAGGCTTCTTCGAGAACTCCAGCAGGTGGAACAGGAACAGCGGCGCGTCGGCATGGGCAAAGGCCGCGTGGTTGGTCATCGAGGAAGCGCCGGTGATGCGCGGGTTCAGCTCGCCCAGCCAGATGTCGTCGCTCTTCTTGTCGATCAGGAAGTCGAGCTCGAAATAGCCGCGATACCCCTCCTTGCGCAGCTGCTCGCCGAACTGGAACGTCAGGTCGCGGGCCTTCTGGCGTTGCTTGGGGGAGAAGGCGGTCGAGAAGATCTCGTTTCCGCACCAGCCGCCGCGATAGGGTGTCAACTCCTTGAAGCCGACCAGTTCGGTCATCAGCGGGCCAACGATGGTGCCCTGGCTGGTGGCGCAGGCTTCGATGGCCGAGCCGCGGCAGTCGATCCGCTTCATGATCTTGATCTCGCCCTGCCCGACGATCTCGTGCGCATGCTTGCGGAAATCAGCCTCGGTCTTGATGAAGAAGGTGGTGTGGCCGGAATCGCCGAAGGCCGATTGCAGCACGAGATCCTTGCCGAGTCCGGCCTTCTCGCAGAGCGTCATCAGGTGGTCGAAACTCTTCACCTTGGACAGCGTGTTCGGCACGGAGGGCACGCCGGCCTTGTTGCCGACCCGCACGGTCTCGATCTTGTTGTCCATGTGCGTCCGGAGCCGCGCCTTCGGGAACCAGACCTCGCCGCCCAGTTCCTTGACCAGCTTCTCGGTCTTCTCGTCGAACATCAGGAAAACGAACTTGGGCTTGCCACCGCGCGCCTTCACGAAATCGACCACCTCCTTGTGCTGCAGCAGGTAGTTGTTGATGTCCTCGATGGACTGGAACTCGTCATGCGGCACCTCGGAGGGCACCAGCACGTTCGGGTGCCGGCCGTCGAAGCAATCCATGTAGCAGATGTACTTGAAATTCTTCACCCATTCGTCCAGCCCGAGCAGGTTGAAGTTGGTGGCAGAGACGAAATAGATCGGGTCCGAATTGGTGTGGAAGTATCGACGGATCTCCGAGATGTTCTTCAGCGTCTTCTTGGGCATCTGGTCTAGCTCCCTTCCGTGTCTCTGGACTTGAGGGACGCGAGCGCGTCCTTGGTGAATACGCGCAGGCCGAGGTCGGCCCGGAACCCGTGGATCTCCGAGACGTCGAGCGCCCGCATGAAGGCGAGGATCTCGGGGCTGATCACCTGCCCCGGCACCAGGATCGGGAAGCCGGGCGGATAGGGGATCACGAAGCTGGCCGAGACCAGCTCCTCGCCTGCGTTGAGCCGCTCCATCAACCGGTCGTCGAGCGGCAGGTAATCGCAGTTCTCCTCGGTGTAGGAGAGGAAGAACGCCGAGCGGATGTCGCCTTCTGGCGTCTCGCCGGCATCCCGGAACGCATCGTGAAAGCGGCTGAAGTCCGGCAGTGGCGGCACATGTTCGACCAGCGCCGCAACTCGGTTGTCGAACGACCTGCGCTCCATCCTGGAGGCATCGTCGAGCAGGTCGTCGAGCTCGTTCGCGATCTCGACCAGCACTTCGATCAGGTAGGCGACCGACGAACGGGTCGTCCCGATGTTGGTCATGAACAGGACAGTATTACGCGAGGTCTTGTTGATCTGGATCCCGTACTTGTCCATCAGGATCTTGGTCTTGAACGTGTCGCCGTCCCACCCGGTGCCTCCCACGGCGAGCGTGACGCGGGTCGGATCGAGCACGAACTCATCCGTGGACCAGATTTCCCAGGTATCCAGCCAGCCCTGTTCAGGGTCGTAGTAGCTCTCGATTCCGCTTTCCCGGTACTCTTCCGGGATCATGTCGCTCGGCGTCAGCAGCTTGAAGTACTTCTTCAGCAGCGGATGGGTGGTCACCGCGCGGCGGATCGCCATCGCGCTCTCGACCTGCCGCTGGACGAATTCGTAGCCCTCAAGTTCCACCTGCCGACGCCCGACATCCAGCGAGGCGATGATCTGGTAGTTCGGCGAGGTCGAAGTATGCGTCATATAGGCCTCGTGAAAGCCCTCCTCGACCTCTCCCTTGAAGTCCTGATCGTTGACATGGATCATCGAGCCCTGGCGCAAGGACGTCAGGGTCTTGTGCGTGGACTGCGTGGCATAGACCCGGACGCGCGCGTCGGGCGGCGGCACGAGCCGCGTATTCAGGATCGTCTCGTCGTCGGCGTCCTTGAGCAGCTTTTGCTGCGCCTCCCAGGCGGCCGCGGTTTCATCGGTCTTGAGCGTTCTGCGCAGCGTGTTGGCCACTCGCATGGCAGTCCGCAGACGATAGCTTGGCCCGAAGCGCGCAAATGCGAACCAGGCCTCGTCCCACAGGAAGATCAGGTCTTTCTTGATGGCGAGGCATTCCTCCATCACGCGCTGGACGTTGTAAACCAGCCCGTCGAAGGTGCAGTTGGTCAGCAGAACCATGCGCACCCGGTCGAGCTTGCCCTCCGCCTTTAGCCGCAAAAGATTGTGCTTGATTTCGCGGATCGGCACCGCGCCGTACATCGAGTACTCATGGAGCGGATAGCTGTCCATGTAGACGACGCGAGCCCCTGCCAGCACCATGCCGTAGTGATGCGACTTGTGGCAGTCGCGGTCGATCAGCACGATGTCGCCCGGCTTGACCAGCGCCTGCACCACGATCTTGTTGCAGGTCGAGGTGCCATTGGTCGCAAAGAAGGTCTGCTTGGAGCCGAAGGCGCGGGCCGCCATGTCCTGCGCTTCCTTGATCGGCCCTCGGGGCTCCAGCAGGCTGTCGAGCCCGCCCGACGTTGCGGATGTCTCGGCCAGGAAAATGTTGGGGCCATAGAAGGCGCCCATGTCCTGGATCCAATGCGACCGGGTGATCGACTTGCCGCGGCTGATCGGCATCGCATGGAACACGCCGGTCGGCTGCTTGGAGTATTCCTTGAGGGCGGTGAAGAACGGTGTCTTGTACCGCGCGGTCACGCCCCGAAGGATGTTCAGATGAAGCTCCAGGAAGTCCTCCTGGTTGTAGAACACCCTGCGGCAGCGGCCCAGATCCAGCCCGGCGATGTCCTCAACCGAACGGTCGGTGACCAGATAGGCGTCGAGCTCGGGGCGGATCTTGGCGATCAGCCGGCAGGCTTCCGGCCCGAATTCGCTCGGCGCCAACGAATCCACTTCCTCGTCCTGCCCCAGGTGCGACACGTATTCGTCGAGGATCGGCAGCTTGTTCTTGGACTTCAGACTTATGCCGGGGCGGATGACCACCGCCTGGACATTGTGGTTGAACAGGATCCCCAGCAGAGCGTCCTCCAGAGAGGGAACGACCACCGGCTCGTAGATGAACGGATCCTCGCTGCGCCGCATGCGTTGCAGGCTGGAACGCAGGAAGCGTTCATGCTGCTCGGCAACGTCGTCGACAATCAGGACCTCGAAGTAGGGCCTGCCGAGGGCGCGCGCTTCGGGCGACAGCGCGGCCTCGTCCTCGTAGTCCTCGTTGTCGATCTCGGAGGAATTCAGCGGAACGGTACGCCGCCGGTAGGCGCCCGATGTCAGGGCCCGGGCGATCCGGCGGACCGACACCGAGAGATCCTCGATGTTCTCCTGCGCCAGAAGACGCCGCAGGTTCTCGAAGACCGCGGCGCCAGGAAACGCCCAGTAGGTTTCGATCGGGGCCAGCGCTTCCATCAGATCCAACGCGGTGGTGCGCAGCTTCTTGCCCTGCCTGCTGCTCACCCCGTTGCGTTGCATCCCCTCGCAGGCTTCGCGCAGCGCGCTCCACCTGTCGGCCCGCAGCTGAGTGGCGCTGAAATAGTCCCGAATGGTGGGGAGCTTCTGCTCCCCGGTCTGCGCGTTCATGGTAACCCCTCCCTGGTTGTCATGGCGCCACGTGACGGAACCCGTTCGCGGTCAGTCCGATCCCGTCTTGCCATGGAAGACGGAAAAGTTCTTGGGCGGCGTTTCGGCCTTTTCGAGATAGCCCAGTGCGGTGCGCGGATCGGTGGACTTCAGCCCCGCTGCAGACCCCTGCCCCGGCGTCGCCAGCGGCCCCAGCGTCTTGAGATAGGCATCGGCCCCGCTGTCGCGGTCATAGACGGTGAACTCCGCATCGCGGTCCCGGAAGCTCTTGAGCACCTGGCCGAGACCCTTCAGGCCGGTCTCGCGCTGGCGCCGGACCTGGTCGAGATCGACCTCGATCGGGAACATGTCCTCCTGCCCGGCCGACTGGTGCAGCACGGTCGCCGCCGGGTCGACCACGAGCGAGCGCCCCACCCCTCCAGCCGCCAGGCCGTTCACGTCGAAGACGTAGCACTGGAACTGCGCGGCGGTCGCGCGTGCGATCGCGATCTCGGCGTCCCGGTCGGTGGTGCCGGTCAGGACCGGGTGCAGCAGCACCTCGACCCCCTGGCTGGTGAGCTGCCGCGTGGTTTCGGGGAACCAGATGTCGTAGCAGATCGACAGGCCGAACCGGCCGACCTCCGGCACGTCGAACACACAGAACTCGGTACCGGCGGCGATACCTGCCTCATAGGGCCGGAACGGAAACATCTTGGAATACTTGGCCACGATCTCCCCGTCCGGGTTGATCACGACGGACGTGTTGTAGATGCGGCCATCCTCGCGCTTCTCGAACATGGAACCAGGAATGAGCCAGATCTTGTAGCGGCGGGCATCCTCCTGGAAGATCTCCAGCGCCTCGTTCGGGAACGGCTGCGCGTAGCGGTCGAGCGGGCCGTAGGGCGCGAGCTCGGAAAACAGAACCATCTGCGTCCAGGGAAAGCGTGCCATCAGGATCTCGATCCGGTGGCGCATGGCCTCCACGTTGGAGTGCAGTGCCGCGACGTGCATTTGCACGCCGGCAATGGCGAAAGGCGTCATAGGCGTTATTTCTCCAGTTGGAAGTTCGTCTCCTCCCCGAGAGAACTCCTGATCCGGCCCGAGGGCCAACAGGTCGTGGGTCGCGCCGTCACCTAACCACCATCACGGGGATGGTGGCATGGCGGACGACCTTCTCGGCATTGGAGCCGACAAGCATCGTCTGCAGGTCGTCCGGCGGGTGGGACGCCATCACGATCAGATCGGCGCCCAGTTGTTTTGCCGCGTGCAGCAGATGTTCCGGCACGTGGCCATGCTCGACATGCACGACCACGTTGGTGCCCTCCGGCACGTTCTCCTCACAGAACGTGTCGAGTTGCTCCTTCATCTGCTGAAGTGCCCGTTTCTCGAAGTCCGCGGGCAGGAAGGACGAGATCATCGCCGATCCCAGATCGTGCACGATGCCCAGCACATGCAACGTGCCCTCCGAACCGCAGAGTTTCACCGCCATCGGCAGCGCCTTGTTCCAGGACGCCGGGTGGTTGAGGTCGATCGGCAGAAGTACGTTGGCAAACATCGCGTTCCCTCCCGTCAGGCGGTTGCCGGAAGCGGCGTCGCACGGCGCCGCTGAAGCATGATGATCCCGGCCAGAAGCAGGAGCGCCGGCAGGTACATAAGGTACTTGGACGGCTGCGAGCCGGGCGCAAGCACCTCCACGATTTCCTGGTCCCAATCGAGACCGGCCTTCTGGGCGGGGCTGTCGAAGGCGACATTGTCGATGATGACCTTGCCGTCCCGCTCGACCGCCTCGATCCCCGAGGCCAGCAGCCGGTCCGCGCCGGTCTCCCCGTCCGGCACCGGCACGAGCGCGGTGAAGGTTACCGGATCGCCGACCGAGTTCAGCCCGTTCACGGTGAGCCGCAGATCGTTGCCCGGCTCGGTGGCTTCCATCGCCTGCTCGAGCTGCGCCGGCGGCAGCGTCTCGAAGGGCGGCACCACCATGTCCATCCAGAAGCCAGGACGGAAGAAGGTGAAGGCGACGAGCAACAGGGCGATCGATTCGTAGAACCGGTTCCGGGTCAGGAACCATCCCTGCGTTGCCGCCGCGAAGAGCAGCATGGCTATTGTGGCCGTTATGAAGACGAAGATGCCCTGTACCCACCCGACATTGATCAGCAGCAGATCGGTGTTGAAGATGAAGAGGAAGGGCAGCGCCGCCGTCCGCAGCGAGTAGAAGAACGCCACGACACCGGTACGGATCGGATCGCCCCCCGAGACCGCCGCAGCCGCAAAGGAGGCGAGGCCCACCGGCGGCGTCACGTCTGCCATGATGCCGAAGTAGAAGACGAAGAGGTGCACGGCGATCAGCGGCACGATCAGCCCGTTCTGCTGACCGAGCGTCACGATCACCGGCGCCAGCAGCGCCGAGACGACGATGTAGTTCGCCGTGGTCGGCAGGCCCATGCCGAGGATCAGACTGAGGATCGCGGTGAGCAGCAGGATCGCCATGATGTTGCCGCCCGAGAGCACCTCGACCACATCGGCCAGCGCCGAGCCGACACCGGTCTGGCTGACCGCGCCGACGATGATACCGGCGGTCGCGGTGGCGATGCCGATGCCGATCATGTTGCGCGCACCGGCTTCCAGCCCCTCGATCAGTTCGCGGACGCCATTGCGAAGCGCGCCGCCGAGGTTCCCCTCGCCGCGGAAGATCGCTTCGATCGGACGCTGGGTGAGCAGGATGAAGATCATGAAGGAGGCCGCCCAGAAGGCCGAGAGGCCCGGGCTCAGGCGGTCTACCATCAGCGCCCAGACCAGCACAACAACCGGCAGCAGGAAGTGCAGACCGGCGCGGATGGTCGGCCCCGGAAGCGGCAGTTTCGACACCGGCGCGTTGGGGTCCTCCAGCTTAAGCCGCTCCTCGCGACAGGAGATGTAGAGGAGCCCGACATAGACCACGGACAGCATTCCGAAGATCACGTATCCCGCCGCGGCCCCGAAGACGGGCCGGATCCAGCCCATCGTGAAGTAGACGGCGAAGGACAGCGCGCAGATCGCCGCGATGGTGAAGGCAAGCGAGATCAGCCAGGCGACGAGCGGCTTGGGCTCGTAGGCGCGCGGCAGGCCCTGCATGTTTGCTTTCATCGCCTCGAGATGCACGATGTAGACCAGCGCGATATAGGAAATCACCGCAGGCACGAAAGCGTGCTTGACCACGTCGAAGTAGGGAATACCCACGTATTCGACCATCAGGAACGCCGCGGCGCCCATCACGGGGGGCATGATCTGCCCGTTCACCGAGGAGGCCACCTCGACCGCGCCGGCCTTCTCGGCGGAGAAGCCCACGCGCTTCATCAGCGGAATGGTGAAGGTGCCGGTGGTGACCACGTTGGCGATGGAGGAGCCGGAGATCAGGCCGGTCATCGCCGAGGACACCACCGCCGCCTTGGCGGGTCCGCCCCGCATGTGACCCATCAGCGAGAAGGCCACCTGGATGAAGTAGTTGCCGGCCCCGGCCTTGTCGAGCAGCGAGCCGAACAGAACGAAGAGGAACACGAAGGAGGTCGACACGCCGAGCGCGATGCCGAAGACGCCTTCGGTGGTGATCCACTGGTGGTTCACGACCTCGGAAAGGTTGTTGCCCTTGTGCGCGATGATGCTGGGCATCAGCGGGCCGAGGAACGTGTAGACGAGGAAGACCGTGGAGACGATCATCAGCGCCGGACCAAGGGCACGGCGCGTCGCCTCCAGAAGGATCAGAAGTCCGATCACCGCGATCACGAAGTCGGGCAGGATCGGCGCACCGACCCGCTGCGCGATGGCATCATAGGCAAAGTAGAGATAAAGCGACGAGGCCGCGCCGGCGATGGCGAGCGCCCATTCCCAGGGCGGCACCCTGTCCTTGGGCGAGCCGAGAAGGATAGCAGCGATCACACCGAGCCCGATTAGCGGCACCCACCAGACGGACGTGCCGTCCTTGGCGGCGTACATGAACAGCACAGACAGCAGCGCCGGAACGCCCACCGCAAGGGCAAGCTGCACCGGCGTGCGGGCCGCGGGATAGGCGGCATAGGCGAGGAACAGGGCAAAGGCGAGGTGGATGGAGCGCGCCTCGGTGTCGTTGAAGACGCCGAAGCCGATCATGAAGGGGATGGGGCTCGCGATCCAGAGCTGGAACAGCGACCAGACGATCGCCGTCACCATGATCAGGCGCGTAATGGGTGCGGAAGGCGATCTGCCGCCGGTGTCAGAGGACGCGACGAGTTCGTCGAGTTCGCTCTGGCTGAGGCCGGCATGACCCGCCGCTGCTTGTTCGACAGCCGCTGCCTCGAATTGCTTGTCGTCGCTCATGGGCGTGCCCCCGTTCGCCCGGCCGCCGGCGCGATTGGTCGCCTCATGCAGGCCGATGTTGGGTTGTGCGGCCCGAAGCGGCCCTGCCCGTATGGCAGGGCCGCCCGGATCGCGTTACTTCCGGTGCGTTACTGAATCCAGCCGCGCTCGCGATAGTATTGCTCGGCGCCCGGATGCAACGGGGCGCTGAGGCCGTCGGCAATCATGTCGGCTTCCTGCAGGTTCGCAAAGGCCGGATGCAGGCCCTTGAACCGGTCGAAGTTGTCGAACACGGCCTTCACGACGGTGTAGACAACGTCATCCGGCACATCGGCGGAGGTCACGAAGGTCGCCTTGACGCCGAAGGTGTCCACGTCGTTGTCGGTGCCCTTGTACATGCCGCCGGGGATGGTGGCCTTGGCGTAGTAGGGATTGTCGGCGACCAGCTTGTCGATCGCCTCGCCCGTCACGGGCAGGATCACCGCATCCACCGTCGAGGTGGCTTCCTGGATGGAGCCGTTCGGGTGGCCCACGGTGTAGATGATCGCGTCGACCTTGTTGTCGCCGAGCGCCGCCGATTGTTCGGCCGGCTTGAGCTCGGAGGCGAGCGCGAAATCCGCATCCGACTTGCCCATGGCGTTCAGCACGACATCCATCGTGGCGCGCTGACCGGAGCCGGGGTTGCCGACGTTGACCCGCTTGCCGAAGAGATCGTCGAAGGTGGTCGCGCCGCTGTCGGCACGGGCGACGACGGTGAAAGGCTCGCCATGGACCGAGAACACGGCCCGCAGCTTGTCGACCTGCTTGCCCTCGAATTCCGAGCTGCCGTTGTAGGCATGGTACTGCCAGTCGGACTGGGCCACGCCCATGTCCATGTCGCCGGCCGAGATGGCGTTGATGTTGGCAATCGAACCGCCGGTGGACGGCGCAGTGCACTTCAGATTGTGCTCGGCGGTGCCGCGGTTCACGAGGCGGCAGATGGACTGGCCCACCACAAAGTAGACGCCGGTCTGTCCGCCGGTGCCGATCGTGATGAAACGCTCCTGCGCCGCAGCGCCCGTTGCGGCGACCGCAATCCCAGCAGCAACCGCAATGGTGCGAAATGAGGTCATTTCTTTCTCCCTGATTGTGACCGTCTCATGCGACGGACTCTCAATGTTAAACGCGAGTCCTGTTCACCAACCAACGCTAACAGGTTGATCTTGTGTGGCAACAGGTATCGCATCTGCGACATCTTCACGCCGCGTTCCGCACACGGAACGGGCGATCAATCGTCAGAAACTCGGCGGCGTGCAAGCGCTTATGACGATGCACGGCGCCGAGAAGGCATTTCGGAACCGGTGGGGCAACCGACTGTCGAAAAGGTATCCATCACCGGGGTTTAGAACACGAACCTCATCTCCGACTGTCACCTCGATCAGCCCCTCGACCACGATTCCCGCCTCCTCGCCGTCATGGGTCAGGAACTCCGGCCCGGTGTCCGAGCCGGGCGGGTAGGTTTCGTGCAGAAGTTGCAGCGCGTGCCGCGATGCATCCCCGAGTTGCCGCAACGACACCCGCGCTGCCGCGGCCCCGAGTCCGACCTCCTGCGGCGAAAGCTCGACGAAATCATCCCTCGTATAGAAGTACTTTGGCGTGGGCGAGGATTCGACCTCCTGGAAGAACTCCGACAGCGTCATCGGCACGGCATCCAGCAACCGCTTGAGCGACGCCACCGACGGGCTGGACTTGTTCTGCTCCATCAAGGAAATCGCACCGTTGGTCAGTCCGGCACGGGCGGCCAGTTCGCGCTGCGAAAGACCGCGCTGCTCGCGCACCTCCTTCAATCTGCCGCCAACGTCCACCTAGCCCACCTCACTCATCGTGCGTTCGAAAAATTAAGCGGTAGAAGGCGTCTCCGGTCAAGGGGATTCTAGAGGTGATCCGCAAACCATTGTTATAAAGCATATTTAAGAGATCAACGGATGGAGCGCGACCAGACGGGCTCACAGCGGCCCGGATTCAGATTGACAATAAAAATAAGCGCACAATAAGAATATTTATCATTCATGACCTCAAGAGGAGGGCGATCGATGACCGCCACGACGGTGAAGGGAAAGAAAAAGGCTGCCGCCAAACCGACGGGCAAGGCGCCCCGGGCGAGCGCCGCCAAAACGCAAACCGTTGTCGGCGGTGCCTCAAATGCCGACCTGCTGAAGCGACGCCAGGCGGCTGTCGCGCGCGGTGTCGCCTCGGCTGCGCCGGTGTTCGCGGACCGCGCCGAAAATGCCGAGCTTTGGGATGTGGAAGGCAGACGCTACATCGACTTCGCCGGCGGCATCGCGGTGCTGAACACCGGCCACCGTCACCCAAAGGTCGTCGCCGCCGCCAAGGCGCAGGAGGACCGGTTCACGCACACTTCCTTCCAGGTCGTTCCCTACGAATCCTATGTCGCGCTGTCGGAGAAGCTGAACGCGCTCGCCCCCGGCGACTTCGCCAAGAAGACGCTGCTTGTGACGACCGGCGCGGAAGCCGTTGAGAACGCAGTCAAGATCGCCCGCGCAGCCACCGGCCGCCCCGGCGTCATCGCCTTCACCGCGGGCTACCACGGCCGCACCCTTCTAACGCTCGGGCTGACCGGCAAGGTCTCGCCCTACAAGAAGGACGTCGGCCCCTTCCCCGCCGACATCTTCCGCGTGCCCTTCCCGAGCGTGCGCGAGCAGATCACGGTGGAGGATTCGATCCGTGCGCTCGAGATGCTGTTCAAGACCGATGCGCAGCCCGACCGCGTGGCCGCGATCATCCTCGAACCGGTCCTTGGTGAAGGCGGCTATCACCCGGTCCCGGCCGAGCTGTGGCAGGCGCTGCGCGCGATCTGCGACCGGCACGGCATCCTGCTGATTTCCGACGAGATTCAGGCGGGCTTCGGCCGCACCGGCACCTGGTTTGCCGTCGAGCATTCCGGCGTCGCGCCGGACCTGATGACGGTCGCCAAGAGCCTCGCCGGCGGCTACCCGCTGGCCGGCGTCGTCGGCCGCGCCGAGGTGATGGATGCGCTCGAGCCCGGCGGGCTGGGCGGCACCTACGGCGGCAACCCGGTCGCCTGCGCGGCCGCACTTGCGGCGATCGAAGCCATCGAGACCGAGGGGCTGCTTGCCCGCTCCACCGCCCTCGGCGAGACCCTGCGTGCCCGATTCGCGGACATGGGCGCCCGCGTCGCCCCCTACCGGATGTGGGACATCCGCGGCCTTGGCGCGATGCTGGCGGTCGAGTTCGTGACCGATTTCGAAAGCGCCACGCCCGATGCGGCACTGACAAAGGCGGTGGTCGCCGGTGCCCTGGAGCGGGGCCTGATCCTGCTGTCCTGCGGCATGGACGGCAACGCGATTCGCATCATGGTGCCGCTGACCGCCTCTGACGCGATCATCGACGAAGGCATGGCAATCTTCGAAGCCGCGCTTGCGGCAGCCATCGCGGCCGAATAACTCCGACGGAACCGGCGCGGGACCGTCCCGTGCCGGATTTCCCGGGCCGCACAGCGGGTGCTAAACTTGGGTGCAGGATCGCGCAGACCGTAGTCAGGCCCAGTCAGGAAGGTGACCCATGTCCCACATTTTCCCCCGCCACACCCGCCAGCTCCCGCCGATGGCTGTGTCAGGTCAGGGCTGTTACCTTATCGACGAGACCGGCAAGCAGTACCTCGACGCCTCGGGCGGCGCAGCGGTCTCCTGCCTCGGGCATGGCGACCGGGAGGTCATCGAGGCGGTCAAGGGCCAGCTCGACCAGCTCGCTTTTGCCCACACCGGGTTCTTCACCTCGAAACCGGCCGAGGATCTGGCCGACATCCTGATCGCAAATGCGCCGGCCGGGCTGGACCGGGTTTACCTGGTGTCTGGCGGCTCCGAGGCCACCGAAGCCGCGATCAAGCTCGCACGGCAGTACTGGGTCGAGAAAGGCGAGCCGCAGCGCGGCCGCGTGATCGCCCGCAAGCAAAGCTACCACGGAAACACCATCGGCGCGCTGAGCGCAGGGGGCAACGAGTGGCGCCGGGCGCAGTTCGGGCCACTGCTGCTCGACATGAGCCATATCGACCCCTGCTACGAATACCGCCTGCGCCAGCCCGGCGAAAGCGCCGAGGAATACGGCCGCCGCGCCGCCGACGCGCTGGAAGCCGAACTCCTGCGGGTCGGCCCCGAAACGGTCATGGCCTTCATGGCCGAGCCCGTGGTCGGCGCGACCGCCGGCGCCCTCACCCCTGCCCCGGGCTATTTCAAGCGAATCCGCGAGATCTGCGACCGCTACGGCGTGCTGCTGATCCTCGACGAGGTGATGTGCGGCATGGGCCGCACCGGCACGCTCTTTGCATGCGAACAGGACGGCGTCGCGCCTGACATCGCCTGCATCGCCAAGGGCCTCGGCGCCGGCTACCAGCCGATCGGAGCGATGCTCTGCTCCTCCGAGATCTACGACGCACTCGTGAACGGCTCCGGCTTCTTCCAGCACGGCCATACCTATATGGGCCATCCCTCGGCTGCAGCCGGCGGTCGGGCCGTCGTGGGTGCCATCCTAGGCCGGGACCTGCTGCCACGGGTGAAGACGCAGGGCGAGGCGCTGGCCGACCGGCTGGCCGACCGGTTCGGACAGCATGCGCATGTGGGCGACCTGCGCGGGCGCGGGTTGTTCCGCGGCATCGAACTGGTCGAGGACCGCGAAACCAAGGCACCGTTCGATCCCGCAAAGGGACTGGCAGGCAAGATCAAGAAGGCGGCCTTCGAGGCCGGGCTGATCTGCTACCCGATGTCGGGCACCATCGACGGCCGGCAGGGCGACCACGTCTTGCTCGCTCCGCCCTTCATTATCGAGGACACCCAGCTCGACGAGCTGATCGACAAGCTGGACGGCGCTATCTCGAAGGCGCTCGCGGCGGCCTGACACGGCGGCCGGCCCAAGCAACGCACTGACACCAAGGGAGTTCCCATGCTCGACACACCGACCGAACTGAAGGGCCTGCTGAAGGATCCCGAGCTGCTAGCGACGAAGGCCTATCTCGCCGGCAGCTGGGCCGACGCCGACAACGGCGCCACCTTCGAGGTGACCAACCCCGTCAACGGGAACGTCATCGCCCGCGTGGCCGACCTGACCCGCGCCGAGACCGCTCGCGCGATCGATGCCGCCTATACCGCGCAGAAGGACTGGGCGAGCTGGACAGGCAAGGAACGCGCCGCCGTACTGCGCCGCTGGTACGACCTGATGGTCGAACACGCCGACGACCTCGCCACGATCCTGACGGTGGAACAGGGCAAGCCCCATGCCGAGGCCCGCGGCGAGATCCTCTATGGCGCATCCTTCGTCGAATGGTTTGCCGAAGAGGCCAAGCGGATCTACGGCGAGACCATCCCCGGCCACCAGCGCGACAAACGAATCACCGTGATCCGCCAGCCGATCGGCGTGGCCGCCTCCATCACGCCCTGGAACTTCCCCAACGCGATGATCACCCGCAAGGCGGGCCCGGCGCTCGCCGCCGGCTGCGCCTTCGTCGCCCGCCCCGCGGCCGAGACGCCGCTCTCGGCCCTCGCGCTCGGCGTGCTGGCGGACCGTGCCGGCATCCCCGCGGGCGTCTTCTCGGTGATCCCCTCGTCCCGCTCCTCTGACATCGGCAAGGAGTTCTGCGAGAACCCGAAGGTCCGCAAGCTCACTTTCACCGGCTCCACGGAGGTCGGGCGCATCCTGCTCAAGCAGGCCGCCGACCAGGTGATGAAATGCTCGATGGAGCTCGGCGGCAACGCGCCCTTCATCGTCTTCGACGACGCCGACCTCGATGCCGCCGTCGAGGGGGCGATGATCTCGAAATACCGCAACAACGGCCAGACCTGCGTCTGCGCCAACCGGCTCTATGTCCAGGCCGGCGTCTACGACGCCTTTGCCGAGAAACTCGCCGCGGCGGTGGAGAAGATGCAGGTGGGAGACGGGCTCTCCGAGGGCTCGCAGCTCGGCCCGCTGATCAACGAGGCCGCGGTCGAGAAGGTCGAGGAGCATATCGCCGACGCCGTGTCGAAGGGCGGCAAAGTCATCACCGGCGGCGCCCGGCACGCGCTTGGCGGGACCTTCTTCCAGCCGACGATCGTCACGGGGGCCAGCAAGGACATGGCCTTTGCCCAGGAAGAGACCTTCGGCCCCCTCGCCCCGCTCTTCCGCTTCGAGACGGTCGACGAGGTGATCGAGTTGGCAAACGACACGATCTTTGGCCTTGCCGCCTATTTCTATGCCCGCGACCTGAGCCGCGTGACAAAGGTGTCCGAGGCGCTGGAATACGGGATGGTGGGCGTCAACACCGGCCTGATTTCGACCGAGGTCGCCCCCTTCGGCGGGGTGAAGCAATCCGGCCTCGGCCGCGAGGGCAGCCACCACGGGACCGAGGAATTCCTCGAGATGAAGTATATCTGCACGTCGGTCTGACCCCTGTGTGAACGACGACAGGACAGGACGGCGCCCCGCGCCGCCCTGTCCTGCGCCCCCCCTGGGGCCTTGCAAACGGGTTGCTCCAGCCAGGCGCGATCGGAGCCCGCCTCTGGCACGCCCTACAAGGGCCGATGCCCGGTTTCCCAAAACTGTCAGATCACGGACATCCGGGCATTGCCTTATCTGAAGATTGTCCGCCGCACACTTTCCGCACGCGATGGTCGTGGAGTATTGCTGTGGGGCCAAAACAGAAATGGTGACGTTGAACAGCGTTGTAGGTCGCACGACCGGAGCGGAAGCCGAAAGTAGCGTGCTCTTCGGAACGCCGGGCGAGCGCCTGAAGGACCTCAGCCTGATCGTTGCCGAGAGCGACACCAGCAGCTCCAACGGCACCTTCAACTTCCGCCTCGCTCTCGGGCGGCGCCGTCATCGGGGGCGAAGTCGTAGTCGACGCGGCCGCCGTGACGGATGGCGGGGCGAGCGTCAGCTATTTCTTCGGCGCGCCGATCATCGGACCGGCTAGCTCCTTTCTGCTGGCGGGCTTCATTCGCCTTTTCGAAGGGGAGGGCAGCATAACTGCCCGCTTCCGCTTTGCCGATTTCAGCATCGATTTGCCGAGCGACGCCCCGGGCAACAGCGGCGCCATGGACGAGGGGGAGATCGACGCGACGGAGCTGACCATCTCCAAGATCCTGGCCTCCGGCCTGCCCCCCGATTGCGATGGCGAGACCGTGCGCACCACCGGCATCATCACCGCCATGTCCGGCTACGGATGCTACCCGCAATGCGTGGTCGGCGGCGGCGACGACGCCACCTCGGACGCGATCCACGTCCATGACTTCTCCCACGGCCTCATCGTCGGCGACGAGTTCGAGAACGTGGCTAAAGCCAGCGAATACGTGCCCGGCGGGTCCGGCAGCGGCAACCAGCCGACGACCGAGCCGGTCGACGTGCAGGCCTCCGTCGCGACCTCCGGCAACAGCGACGTCGGCGACCTGACGGGCGAGACCACCAGCCTGACCCGCACCGACAGCGGCCTGACCATCGCCACCTAGAACGTGCTGAACCTCGGCTCGAACGATGCCGACGACGACACCGACGTGGCCAAAGGGCGCTTCGATGTCATCGCGGCGCAGATCGTGGAGACCCTCGACAGCCCGGACATCATCGGCTTGCAGGAAATCCAGAACTCTGATGGCTCGAAAATCAGCGACATCTCCTGCGCCGAAGGCACACTCCAAGCGCTGATCGACGCGATCATCGCCGCCGGCGGCCCGCAATATGCCTTCATCGACACGCCCGACGTGCCGATGACCTATATCGACGAGAACGGCGAAGCGATCCGGCCGGTCCGCGGCGAGCCGGGCGGGGACATCCGCATCGCCTTCCTCTGTGACACGACGCGCGTCAGCCTCGTCTAGGGCTCCGTGCGCAGGCTGGCCGGCAGGGATGGCGACGAGTATCCCTCCTTCGAAGGGCGCATCCCGCTCGTGGCCTGGCTCCGGTTCACCGGCGGTGGCGCGACGGATGGCCCGGTCATCAACGTCATCAACGTGCACTTCTCTTCGGAGAGCGTCTCCGCGCCGATCATGTGGACGACCCAGCCCTTCGATACCGCCGAAGCGCACGGAAGTCCCGCAATCAACGGCTCGGTCGACCAGCGCAAGCTGCAGGCGCAGTTCATCGCCGATTGCATCGAGAGCGTGGGCGATGACGCGTAGGTGGTCGTGCTCGGCGATTTCAACGAGTTCGAGTTCGTTTCGCCGACCGAGATCATTGCCGATGCCAACCTGACCAACTTCACGAACTTCCTGCCGGAGGACGTGCGCTACAGCTACGTCTTCGAGGGCAACAGCCAGTCGCTCGACCACATCAGGTCGACAACGGGCTGACAGTGATGACCGAGGTGGACAATGTTCCCGTAAACGCCGAATTCGCTGCCACCGACACGCGCGCCTCCGGGCCATGACCCGATCGTCGCCTGGATCGACTTCGCTCAGGTGGTCGAGGACGTCATGCTTTGCGTGCTGGCCGAGACCTTCCGCACGTTCCACACCTGCGACCTGCTCGCCAACGACTTCGCCCCGACCGGCAAGAAAGTCTGCATCGTCCGGCTGCAGGATGACGGCACGATCCTCGTCAACGCGACCAAGCCTGAGAGCGAGATGCGCTTCACCTACTGCGTCTCCGACGGCACCAACAAGAGCGAGCTGGCCGCGGCCGGAGTCACCAACCTGACGCCGGACTTCACCCGCGATCTGCTGCATTTCCCCGAACTGCAAGCCGGCGGTGCGCCCGCAGAGGATGCGCCGCGCCTGTCGGCTGTTCTCAAGACCCTGCGAGGCGAGGATGTGGGCGCCGACGGCACCCTTACACCGTCCTCGGGCGACGCCTTCATCCCGGGCCTGTTCTACCAGGCCTCCGCCACCGTCGTCTTGCCCTGAATGATCTCGATCACCAGGGCCGTTTTACGCTTCGCCGTCCAACGCTTGATGCTGTCGTCCAATGGTCCACTCATCGCTACGTTTTACTCCTTGTAGCATGAGCAGGATTTCACTGGGTCGGTACACTACGACGCCCGCGCTCGCTCTTGTCTGCTCGCCCGGTGCCATCGGCATCGCGCCATTCTGGGCCGATACCATCCCGACCGCGGCCGAACTGGACGCCCTGCCCGCCGAGATCGATGCCCTGCTCGACGCGAACCCGGAGATGAACAAGGTCATACTGCTCGCCTACGGGCAGCAGCTTTCGATCGAGCAGGAACTCGCCGCGCGCCCCAGGGACGTGGACGTGATTGTCGCCGGCGGGTCGAACACCCGCCTCCTCGACGAGACCGACCGACTGCGCGACGGCGACAGCGCGCAAGGCGAGTATCCGATCTTCATCGAGAACGCCGGCGGCACCACCGCCGCCGTGGTCAACACCGACGGCAGCAACAGGTATGTCGGCCGGCTGGTCGTCGTCGACTTCGATGCGGATGGAAGCGTCACCCCGGAGATCTCCTGCGCCTACGCCACCGTCGCGCAGCGCCTGGCCGACCTGAACGCGGAAAACCTTTTCGCCCATAGGGTTCAGGCCATCGCGGACGCGATCCAGGATCAGATCCTCGCGGCCGAGAGCAATGCCTCAGGCATCTCCAACGTCATCCTGAACGGCACTCGCTCGGGCACCTTCGCCTCGGACGATCTCGACGGGAGGCGAACGCAGGAGACCAACCTCGGCGATCTCACGGCGGATGCGAACCTCGCCCATGTCAACGAGATGCAGGACAGCGTCGATGTCTGGCTCTCGCTCAAGAACGGCGGCGGCATCCGCGCCTCCATCGGCCAGACCGTGGTCCCCGCGGGCGGCACAGCGAAGGATGCCTTCGCGGATCATTTGCGCGACACCCAAGCGACCGCGGACACCGCCTAAGACGTGGCCGACATCGGGCCCGACCTGGGCACCCGCATCGGCAAGGTCGCCGACCAGACCGGCGCAGACCTCGATGCCGCCATCGACGACGTCCTCATGTCCGACACCTTCCTGATCGCCTTACATGATAGACAGGCAATAGACATGCCCCCACCGGAACCATTCCGGTGGGGGCATCTTCCATGCAGCAACTTTCCGGGGCCGGTTACCGCGACCGGAAACATCAATCGCGATCGGTTCCCAGCCAACCACGCCGTGCTTGCGAAGGAGGCTCCGCACCAGGATACGGAGTCGTTCCGAAGGCTTCCACCCGCAGGCAAGAGCCGCTCAGCCCGCCAAGAAAGGAACGCCACACAGGCAGATCCGAGCAAATGGTCCGAAAGAGCGACAGAACGGCATGATTTCCCGGGCCCTGCCGACGCGGATGTCAGAATCGGCCACGCATGCTCGGAAGGGGGGGGGCGACCACTTGGTACCATCGCCCATGCGGCATGCGTCAGGCCAGCCTTCAAGAAGTTGGCCCGACACCTCCCTGAAAGCCTTCAAAGGAAGATAAAGTCATCCGCCGCTGCTTCAAGTTCGAAGCGGTCGATGGAGCCTTCGAAGAACTTCTCCAACCTGTCGGCGACACCGTTGCCGGAGC